>CALGBN010000208.1 GCA_937877765.1 Candidatus Bathyarchaeota archaeon
TAGAGAGGTCTCGTGGGCTCGGAGATGTGTATAAGAGACAGGGCAGCCCCAGCCTTTGAGGAAATCGCTGAAATCATTGAATTCAGACTCAATCAAGTAGTAGAACTACTGAACGAGATTGAATATGAATTAAACACATGCACACCGAGAGAGCTATACGATTATCTTACAGGTGATAACTTTAAGGACTCTGAGATTACCTTCCGTGACCGGTTGGGAAACGAGTACCTCTTTCTGCACTCAATCATTGAAATCAGTGGATTAAAAGATGCAGGGGTCGAGATAAATCCAAAGACAATAAAATCGGTTTCGAAAGAAACGATCTATGATGCACATCTCAAAGCAACAGATTATGAATTGGGATATAGCCTGATTCTTGAAGACTATTACTGGTTAAAGCACAGAATGGCACAACTTGAACAGGACATCAAGAACGATAAGCATATGCCCGAGAGTCTCAAGGAAAGAGCTCAAGAAATCTATGATTCCTTCCTTGAATACAAGGACTATTAGCCTTGTTCTAAGGCTTTGAACACCTGTTCTATTTGATGGGTATATATCCCGCACAGGCATCTGAATGTCTGACGACAAATGAATAAGAATCAACAAACATTCGCGGTCGCATCCATCTGCCTAAGTATAATCTTGGCAGGTGCAATCATAGCTTACAAACCAGGAATGGTTAAACAAGTAACAACAGGACTACCAGCGGGATTCAGGTTCCCCTCTGGTGTCGGTGTAAGCGGTTCAACCCTCTATGCCGGAGTAGCTGAGGCAACCAGTTCTGATCTTAAAACCATCAGTCTATCAGGTGCAGGTGTGGCAACCGCACAGGCAGATCAAGCAGTGATAAATCTCGGAGTGGAGACCATAGCGGAGACGGCCGAGGAGGCTATCAGGGAAAACGCTGAGTTGATGACTGAAGTTATCAACGCGGTTAAAGCCCTTGGAATCGATGAAGATGATATTGTTACCACTAGTTACAGTGTTTATGCTCAGTATGACTGGACAGAGGAAGGCAGAGAGTTCACAGGATATAGTGTGACCAACCTAGCACAAGTTACAGTCAAGGACCTAGACATGGTAGGTGACGTTATTGATGCAGCAGCTGATAATGGCGCAAACTCAATCAACGGAATCTCCTTTGAGCTAAGTGACGCAAAGCGTGAGGAACTAAAAACCAATGCATACATCGCGGCAATCACTGACGCACAGGACAAGGCAGATCTAATCGCTGAGACCCTCGGACTAACCATCTCAGGTGTTCAGAGTGTAACTGAGAGCAGCTATACTCCTGTAAGAAGCTATGACTATGGCTACGCTGAAGCAAGTGTGGATATGGCAAAGAGCTATGTCTCAACTCCTATCACCAGCGGCGATCTAAGCGTAACCGTGAATGTACACATAGTATATCTATTCGAGTAAACCTCGAGCCATTTTTCTTTCTTTATTCTCCTTTTTTAAACTGAAACGGCTTACTCTCCAGTACCAAGTATCCTAGTAATGTACCTGCTATTGCTATCACATAATTGCCTGTTCCCACTGCAAGACTAATTGATGCTGTTAACCAGATTGATGCTGCTGTGGTAAGTCCTACGATTCTTTCTCTTGTTTGGAGTACTGTGCCTGCGCCGATGAATCCTATTCCTGTTATAATTGCGGCGGCTATTCGGCTGTTGTCTGTAGGTAATGGGAATGCGTCGAAGCTGAGTACTGTGAGTATAGTACATCCTATTGATAGTATCATGTGGGTTCTAAGTCCGGCTGGTTTGCTGTATTTTTCTCGTTCATAACCGATTACACCTGCTAGTGTTAGGGCTAGACAAAGTTTGAATACGGTAATTAATTGTTGGTTTAGGGACATCATAGAGGTTCTAACTATATAGGATATATATTCTATATATACACATTGTTTCTGGGGGGAGATGAAAAAAGATTTACCCACAGATGACCATCAAAAACCATGTATGGTATTGACTCCGTGACACCCACAGTTAGTAAACTAATGGGATTTAAACCACCAGAAGGCGCATCTGCAAAACCCATTGAAGAGATCATTAAAGCAGCCAAAGGAAAAACAATCAAGAAAGCACTATTATTCGCTCCAGACGCCATCGGAGAATGGCTTTTCCAAGCCCATAAACCAGAGTTCAAGGACGTTATAGCTGAAGCTCCAATACAGGTACCAGTTAGAAGTATGGTTCCAAGCTATACTCCGGTATGTTATGGAAGTATGTTCACTGGTATGAAGCCATCTGAACATGGAATCATCAAGTACATGAAGCCAGTGCTCACCGTTGAGACTCTGTTTGATGCCGCATATAACGCTGGTTTGAAGGTGGCTCTTGTAGCTGTCAAAGAGTGTAGCATTGATCTCATATTTAGAGACAGGAAGATCGACTATTACACAGAAAAATACGATCCAGAAGTAAACAGTCGGATCTTAGAACTACTTGAAAAAGAGGACTATGACCTGATCGTAGCCTATAATCAGGAATATGATGACCTCATGCATGATCTGTCTCTTATACACATCTCCGAGCCCACGAGACCTCTCTACATCTCGTATGCCGTCTTCTGCTTGAA
>CALGBN010000209.1 GCA_937877765.1 Candidatus Bathyarchaeota archaeon
TTTTTCAAGCAGAAGACGGCATACGAGATGTAGAGAGGTCTCGTGGGCTCGGAGATGTGTATAAGAGACAGAGCAACAGCCGTGCAAGGCTACATCAACTTCCACGCCGACACAACAGAATACTCAAAACTAGTACTCGAAGCCATCATAAAAGAAGACAAAGAATACGGGTTCATCAAAACCAGTAACCCACAAAAAGTAATGGTAGAACACACCAGCGCCAACCCCAACAGCCCACTACACATAGGCAACGCAAGAAACAGCATCCTAGGTGACAGCCTCGCAAGCCTACTAGAAAACAGAGGAAACGACGTCACAATCCACTTCCTAGTAAACGACATGGGACGCCAAGTAGCCATGGCAACATACGGCTGGAAACTCATGGGCAAACCCGAACCCGAAGGCACCGCAGAACTCTGGGTAGGCACCATATACGCCGCGGTAAACGTAGTCATGGAACTAACCCGACTACGAGCAGAGCTCAAAGAAGCCGAACAAGAAGGATGGGTCTATGAAGCAAGCGAAGCCCAAGAACAGATCGAGGAATACACGAAAGCAGCCGAGATGCTCACAGAACGCTACCCATACATCTACAAAGCCATGAGTGAAAAACTACCCAAAATACCAGACCCCATGTCGGAAATAGTAGCACTAAACACACGCTACGAGAACAACGAACCAGAAACCGTACAAGAAGTAAGAACCGTCATCAACTACTGCCTCAACGGATTCCAAGAAAGCCTAGGACTCCTCGGCATCCACTTCGACAGCTTCGACTTCGAGTCAGACCTAGTCTGGGCACAAGCCGCAGAAAACGTACTAGACCGCCTCAAAGAAACAGGCTACGTCATCAAAGACATGGGCGCACAGGTACTCGACTGTGACTGGATCGCACGAGACCTCAAACTCAAAGAACGATGGGGCCTCCACCCAGAACACGAGATACCACGACTAGTACTCGTCAGAAGCGACGGAACCACCCTCTACACCCTACGAGACATGGCCTACAGCATCTACAAATTCGGCTTAGCAGACCGCGTAATCAACGTCATCGGCATGGAGCAAACACTAGCCCAGCTACAACTCAGAATCGCCCTAGCCGCAATAGGCGATCTGAAAATGGGTGACAACCAGCTCCACTACTCATACGAGTTCGTCAAACTCCCCGGAGTAAAGATGAGTGGACGCCTTGGACGATACGTCACCCTCAACGAAGTCCTTGAACGCGCAGTAAGCCTAGCAATGGAGGAAGTAGAGAAACGAAACCCAGAGCTAACCCCAGAGGAAAAAACCGAGATAGCAGAAATGGTAGGCTACGGAGCAGTCAAGTACACCCTGCTCAGCGTTGACCCCATGAAGCAGGTGGTCTTCGACTGGAAAAAAGCACTGGACTTTGAAACCAACAGCGCACCATTCATCCAATACAGCCACGCACGAACATGCAACATACTCAAACGAGCCACACAGAACCCAGAACCAGAATACGCCACACTAAACGCTCTCAAAGAAAAAGAACTCATCAACCTACTAGCCGAGTTCCCAGAGACCTTTGAACGCGCAGCAGAAGAACTACAACCCGCAAACCTAACAGCATACGCCAACAACCTCGCTGACAAGTTCAACAGCTTCTACGCCACACAAAACGTGTTAAAAGCTGAGACAGCTGGACTCATGGGCGCAAGACTCAAAGTAGTAGACGCGGCGCGAATCACTCTCCGTAACGCTTTGATGGTGCTAGGCATCGATGCCCCTGAACAGATGTAGCTAGAGTTCAGCCAGTTTCTTCATATCTTTCTCAAGATCACCAAGCAGATGCCTACGATAAATAGCCGCAGCCGGATGATACAAAGGCATCAACTTCACTTTTCCCCAACTCGTCTCCACCTCATAGACCCTACCATGAGCATCACCGATAACATCCCCACCGATATCATGTCTCGACTGGAAATAAGCTAACGCACTGTTCCCCATAGGCGCAATAACCTTGGGTTTGATGATCTCAAGCTGCCGCATCAGATAACCCTCACAGGACTCGACCTCAGACTTCTTTGGTCTCCTGTTCCCCGGAGGACGACACTTCAAAATATTCCCAATAAAAATCTCATCACGCACCAGTCCAGCAGCCTCAAGTAATCCATCAAGAAGCTTACCCGCGGAGCCCACAAAAGGAAGCCCTGATTCATCCTCTTTTCTCCCCGGTGCTTCTCCCACCAAGACTATTTTTGCGTCCAGACTACCCGAGCCTATAACCACGTTTTTCCGTGTTTGTCCGAGGGCGCAGTTGAGGCATGACCTTGCTTGTGCTGTTACCTCGTTCATTTGCACCGTTTTTTCCCGGGTGTCTGATCTATACATTATACGACGCCTTCTTCCTTTAAACGCTTATAGCGTTCCTCTGATACACCAAGAATCTCTTTCAAGACATTTAACGTGTCCCCGCCCAGACTTGGCGCAGGTCCCCTTGGCTGAGGGTCTGTCATGGACATCTTGATTGGGTTTCCCTGAATTTTCACTGTGCCTATGCCGGGTTGGTTCATTTCTTGGACCATTTTCCGTGCACCCCTTATATGTGGGTCTTCTGATGCTTCTTTTATATCATATATGGGGCAACATGGTACACCAGCCTCTGTGAGCAGTCCTACTACATCGTCTTTTGATTGTGGTCTAGTCCATTTCTCTATCTCTGCTCTTAATGGTTCATGGTTCTCGACACGCAGGGGATTTGTTTTGTATCGTGGATCATCTAGCTTTAGTTTAGTTGCTTCAAGGAACCGGTTCCAGAGACTATCGTTGGCTATACCGATGACAACCCAGCCATCACTTGTCTCAAATGTATCATAGGGGTAAATGAACTCATACCTATTACCGATACGCTCAGGAATATGCCCCTCAACATAGTAAACCTGTGGAATATTCTCCAACGCCGCAAAGACGCTATCCACAAGCGATACATCAACAAGTTGACCCACACCTGTCTGATCACGCACCTTCAAAGCCCCCAAAATACCCACAGTACAGAAGAGACTACTTAAAATATCACCAATTGCCGTACCCGACCTTGTTGGGGGACTATCAGGCCAACCAGTTATACTGAGAAGACCACCCATGGCTTGACCAATGATATCGTAACCGGGTCTACTGCTGTAGGGTCCATATTGTCCGAAACCTGATATAGCTGCGTAGACTAGGCGGGGGTTGATTTCTTTGAGTGCTTCGTATCCGATTCCTAGCCTATTCATGGTTCCGGGTCTGAAGTTCTCCAAGAGCACATCGCTTTGTTTGACGAGTTCTTTGAAGATGTTTTTTCCCTCTTCTGTTTTTAGGTTGATTGTGATGCTCTTTTTCCCCCTGTTCAGGTTCACATAGTACATCGACTCTTCTCCGATGAATGGGGGAAACTGTCGGCTATCATCCCCTCTCACCGGTATCTCCAGTTTGATTACATCTGCACCCATGTCCGCTAGGAGCATACCTGTGAAGGGTCCAGCGAGGACCCTACTCATATCCAATACCCTGATTCCTAGAAGAGCATCCTTTGATAACATGCACACTTCTGGGTGACTTGGAAATAAAAGACCTGCTAGAAAAGAAAAAAGGAATTAGTCGATGGTCATTACGGCGACATAGACCGCAGGTATCTCTCTGTTTATCGATAGGACCGCACCTTCACTTGGTCGAAGCTCTACTCTGAAGGTCTCGTAGGGGTGGCAATATAGATCTGTTCTTGTTACCACCGCTGGATCGACTCCATCGTTTGGTATCTCTGTAAAGTCAATATCTACTCTGTACTTTTCACCGACCTCTAACAATGTGTCGCCGTCGCCGTTGACGCATGTCATGGTCATGATTGTGCCATTTACATCGTATAGCTCGCCGTGGTGTCTCTCGTTTGTGAAGGTTGCCACTAGTCGGGCGTCATCGATGTCGATTGGTGTGTGCCCTTGGCTGAGTTTGATGTAGAATGTGAGTTTTGTTAAACAGATGTCGCTTTGGTCTCCAAGTGATACGTTGGCAAAGTTTGCGACTACTCCGTTGTCTGTCATTATCGCTGATGTTGCCTCGCTCATTCCTGATGCAATCACGCTTTGTGCTTTCTCGGAGGTAATGAATCCCATGTTCAAGATGACGAACGCGAATGCTGCTGCGGTGATCACGAACGCAACTAGTATAATTGCTGTCTCAAGTCCTGTTACACCGCGACGGTTTCTTAGTTTATTTATCATTTATCTGTGTCACCGTAACCTTTGACACACCCATGTAGTTTGGTTTTATATAGAAAATGTAGCCATGACATGGATGACTGATCGCGCATCAGTCGTTATCGTTAAAACCCCCATGACACCACATTAAATGAATAACATGAGCTCACCTAAACCCGCCTCAAAAATATGGCTAGAAACCGATGAAGGATACGTATTCGGGCCCGGCGTCTATAGCTTGCTAAAAGCCATCAAGGAAAAGGGGACTCTCAAGGAAGCCAGCCAACAACTGGACATGAGTTACCGATATGCGTGGGGGCTAATACGAAAAGCCGAGGAAAAACTAGGCGACAAACTCATAGACGCATCAAAAGGCGGCAGACAAGGCGGGGGCAGCTCGACAATCACCGAGCTCGGGGAACATTTCATCACAGATTTTGAGAAAATACAGAAGGCTTGGCAAGAGTTCAGGGATCAATATGATAGTACTTCGGTTGTGTCTGCCACTGTTGTAGATATTGATGGCGACTTAGCGTTAAAGCTAAACGAACCCATCTATCTTCCAGCTGACACAAAGTATACATTAGGAGAAGATGTAAAGCTAAAATTCCTAAAAGTTTAGGCGTTTTTCTCTAGTACTTCTAGGAAATGATTATACTTTTCTTGGATTCCCGATCCTGACGATGTTATTCGGTAACATTGTTTTATATCATCACTTGCCTCTGGGCATTTCCTGATGTAGCCGAGGCTGCATAGGTCGTTGAGGTGATGATAAACATTTCTGATGTCGTTGTCGTTCATGTAGGTGTAGAAGTTGTCTTTGAGGCTCTGCCATATATTGTACCCATAGGATACGTCTCCACTTTGCTCATTGCTGTGGATTACTGCCAGTATCTTCATCTTTGTTGCTCCGCATGTTCCTTTGGGCTTCGGCATTGGGCTCTCCTCGGAATCCTTAAATAAAAACGACGTTATATATAATTTACGTATGGGTAAATTACCATATCGATTTTAATTAATTAGGTGGAAAAACTGTCAGAACCCAAGAGTGCCAAATGTCCCAGATGCGGGAATTCACATCTAATCAGCGATCTAGAGAACGGAGAAACTGTCTGCAGTAATTGTGGACTTGTAATAGAAGACGATATCATTGATATGGGACCAGAGTGGCGAGCATTCACACAGACCGAGAAAAACGACCGCCAGCGAACAGGGCTCGGAATGAGCTACTCACTATACGACAAAGGTCTATCAACTGTGTTCAGAGGAAACCGGGATGCATACGGAAACCAGTTGAAAGACGAAACTCGCATAAAGATGGACCGCCTCAGAAAATACGATAATCGAAGCAAATTCGATGAAACATGGCGTAGAAACCTCAGTATTGCAATGGCTGAGTTAGACCGATTAACAACTGCTCTTCATCTACCGCAAAACATCAAGGAGCAATCCGCTTTACTCTATAGGCGGGCCTTGAAAATGGACCTAATAAGAGGTAGAAGTATTGACGCTTTTGTCGCAGCCTCTATCTACGCTACATGCCGACAGAACAATCTACCAAGACCATTAAAGGAAATATCCAGACTCTCCACTAGAGAGCACGGCGAGATAGCCAGAACCTATCGCCTCCTCTTACGGGAGATGAGGCTAAAGATGCCCATTGATGATCCAATGAAGTTTGTACCCAGCATAGCCAGCAAACTCAAACTAAAAAGAGATACCGAGCAAATGGCGGTACGAATATTGATGAAAGCAAAGAAGGGAAATGGGCTTAGCGGTAAGGATCCAAGGGGTCTTGCGGCGGCTTCGCTCTACATGGCTTGTATCCGTAATGATGATAGGCGTATTCAGAAAGAGGTAGCTGATGCAGCTGGAACCACTGAGGTTACTCTAAGGAATAGGCTTCGGGGCTTAGAGCAGATAATTAGGGATATAGATGTATTGGAACAAGCCTCAAAGATCGGTAAAGAGTCTTAACTTTCTTAAATAACGGACTTGTAGATTACTTATCGAGTTGATATTATGAAGAAATTACCAGGAATAGATGAGGCTTTTAAGAAAGCCAAGGTAGTTTTCATGACTACCTTCAATGGAGACAAGGAAAGAACCAGACAAATGACTAACTACAATGATGAATTGGATGAACAAATCTGGTTCCCTACAGAGAAAGACACAAGAAAAGTCAAAGATATCAAGAAAAATAACAAAGTTCTAATCACTTTCCCGGCGGGGAAAAGGGGAGAATACTTTGAGGTAACTGGTGAGGCAAGCTTTGCTTCAGATCTGTCTCTTATACACATCTGACGCTGCCGAGAATTAGACGGTGTAGATC
>CALGBN010000210.1 GCA_937877765.1 Candidatus Bathyarchaeota archaeon
TTTTTCAAGCAGAAGACGGCATACGAGATGTAGAGAGGTCTCGTGGGCTCGGAGATGTGTATAAGAGACAGTAAGCGGATTCTTCATCAACTTAGGTATAAACCTCTACAGTAGCGTAGAGACAGAGGTATTAGACGAGGGAATAAACGAAGGAGTTCCCTCACTGTTTACCTCAATATACAACCACCTAAAGAAGCTCCAGACAGGAGTCTTGAGCTACAACATCGCCTACATGGCGATCATTTTCCTGGTTTTGATAATCGTGTTAATGATATTCGGAGGAATGATCTAAAATGGTATTAGCAAATACTCTAATCTTGGTACTCTTAGTACCCTTAGTAACAACACCACTTGCCTACTTCTTAGGCAAAAGTATGGGGAAGAAGACGGGCTGGATAGCAGCCGCCCCACTTGTGGTGACGCTTCTGCTCCTCCTAAGCGTTGCCGCAGAAACCAAGGGAGGAGGATCATATACTGAGCACTATGAGTGGATACCAACCTCTGATATCGCGTTTGACCTGATGGTAGACGGACTCAATATCTGGGTCCTGATAACCATCAACATACTATGTCTAGTAATCAGCGTATACAGCATACCCTACATGGAGCACAGATTCCATGAATGGGAACACGAGACAGGAGAAGACATCAGCGGATCAGGATACGCAACCTACTATGCTCTGTACCTACTCTATTCGGTAGGTATGCTGGGTACAGTTCTTGCAACTAACACAATCCAGTTCTACATGTTCTATGAGTTGATGCTGGTCCCAAGCTGGGCTATGATCAATAACTATGGATACGGTGAAAGGGAGCGCATCGGTATGATGTACTTCATGTGGACTCACGTCGGCGCAGTCATCCTACTAGCTGGACTATTATCTGGTTACTGGATCACTGGAAGCTTCGCAATAAGCTCACTGAGCCACGTAGTAGGACACCCATTCGCACCATGGATAGCAGTAGCAATACTCATCGGGTTCCTAACCAAAATGGCGGTATTTGGAATCCACGTATGGCTACCATATGCACACGGTGAGGCACCCACACCCATCAGCGCACTGCTAAGCCCAGCCATGATCGGCATCGGAACCTACGCAGCAGTACGCCTAGTTGCAGTACCTATGGCAGAAACATTTGCTGCATTCAGCATGGTATTCTCTGTGTGGGCACTCTTGACCATGATTTACGGTGGATTAATGGCGCTAGCACAAGACGACATCAAACGATTCCTAGCATACAGCAGCGTAAGCCAGATGGGATACCTATTCCTAGGACTTGCTAGTGCTGCAGCATATGGCGAGGCAGGAGCAATCTTCCACTATGTAAGCCACGGATTCGGAAAGGGTATCTTATTCCTTGCCGCAGGAGTACTCATCGCGCAGACTGGTACACGTAGCATAAAGAAGATGGGCGGATTGGCTGACAAGATGCCCATCACAGCAACATTGACACTGCTCGGGTTCTTCGCAATCGGTGGTGTACCACCAACAGTAGGATTCATGTCCAAGTTCATGATCTTTGCCGGTGTATTCGACAGCGCATTAACCCATACAACAGCTCAGCTTGTGGTGGCAATAGTCGCCATAATAATGACAGTGCTAACGGTAGGCTACAGTCTATGGACAGTACGTAGAATCTTCTTCGGTCCTCTAGCTGAGGGTATGGAAGATGTAAAAGAAGCACCAATGCTTATGCTGATACCCATGATAGTATTAGCAGTAACCGCGGTGGTTCTGGGCGTATATCCAAAACTGGTAC
>CALGBN010000211.1 GCA_937877765.1 Candidatus Bathyarchaeota archaeon
AGCAGAAGACGGCATACGAGATGTAGAGAGGTCTCGTGGGCTCGGAGATGTGTATAAGAGACAGAAACTAGAGTGGTTTTCCTACGTAGACGCCTTCTTTTATGTATCCGAGGCGCCCATAGTATTGCTTTGTTCCAAGGGCACTCATTACGATCATCCTGTTCATATCGTATTTTTCATGGGCGGTTTTCTCAGCCTCGGACATCAATCTGTCCCCCCATCCCTGATGCTGCCAATCAAGTGCATCTTCACCCACGGGAGTCATCTCGCCATACACATGCAGTTCTCTGATTAGCCCAGTCTTGTTTGTGATCTCCAGCCTGTGGGGGTTTTCTCCGGGTATTCTGAGTCGGATGAATCCTATGAGAGTCTGGTTTTTGTCCTCGGCGCTGATGAACTCCTCGGTTCCCCCTGATGCCTCGTAGCTTCTGTGAATTATTTTGAGGTTATCAGCGTCCACATGGATACCGTCTCTGGATCTGTGTCCTACTTCACGGCATCTGATACAGTTACAACTTGTGCCTAACTCGGTTAGCCTGTTTTTTACGAGTTGTCTTATGTTGCTTTTGTCCACCCCAGCCTCAATCTGGTGAAGGGGGATGTCTCGCTGAACCCGCATCACCCTGATCCAAGGAGGGATCATTTGTTTGACTTCCGTGAGTAGCTTTACTCCGTCTTCGGTTGTGAAGGGCTCATAGTCTCCGTTGCGCCACCAGTCGTAGAGTCTTGTGCCTTTTACTACGAGGGTGGGGTATATCTTGAGCATGTCTGGTTTGAACCGGGGATCATTGAATATTGTTTTGAAACCTTCCAGGTCACGTTCATAGTTGCTTCCAGGTAACCCGGGCATCATATGGTAGCATATCTTGAGCCCCGCGTCCTTCATGACCTTTGTACCATCAACCACATGCTGAACGGTGTGTCCCCTGTCTACAAGCTCATAGATATCATCATAGACGTTCTGAACGCCAATCTCGACTCTTGTTCCCCCTAGAACAAGCATGCCATCAATGTTACATGGCTCCAGTTGATCAGGACGAGTCTCAAATGTGATTCCAACGTTTCTGGTCTCACTAATCTCAGCGTTGAGTTTAGCCTCTTCTAGGCTCTCTGATGGCTTCATGGTTATAGCGTCTAAGCAACCCTTCATGAACCACAGTTGGTAGTCGATGGGTGAAGCAGGAAATGTGCCACCCATAACTATAAGGTCAATTTTATCCACAACATGCCCAATAGCCTCCAGTTGCTCAATACGGGCTCTCACCTGATCATAAGGATCAAACATGTTCTGAGCTCCACGCATAGCCGCCGGCTCATGCCCAGTATAACTCTGGGGCGAGTCATTGTCCGGTCCTCCAGGGCAAAAGGCACATCTTCCATGAGGACATGCATAGGGTCTTGTCATTACAGCTACTACATTGACGCCGCTCATGGCTCGTGTAGCCTTTCTTCTAAGAATGTGGATAAGCTGATCTCGTTCATCATCTTCTAAGAGGGCGATTAGCTCAGAGTTGCTGGGAATATACCCAAAATTGTATTTTCTTGTGACCTCAAACTTGGCTTTCTCAAGGTCTCGCCTAGTTGGGTCTGGTTTTGATAATAATATTTCTATGATTTCTCTGAGCTTTTGCTGCTGCAATGCGGTTCAAAGAGAAGTAAAGAGGTTAAAAAAGGATTAGTTTCTACGATTGTAACGGGTTTCTCTTGCACTCAAGACCCTGGTCTTGTAGTTACTCCTATTCCTCTTCCTTGGTGTGGGGCTCTTTTTAGGTGTACCCTCGATTTTCGGGGTCTGTGCCCTCACCTTTCCAGCTTTTGTTAATGAGCCGTGTGTTGGCATTTTAATTCACTACAGCCCTTAGCCACTAGGATTGTTAAAAACCTTATGGAGAGAATGGGGCATCATGCCCTGGTACCACGAGCACCGGGTTAAGTGAACGTATCTTCTTCAGACTGTTTACAGCCACCTCAGCCTCAATATTCTTAGTTACAACACTCGGTGGACGAAGCTCTAACAGGTCTTCCTTGACGATTACAGCGTCCCCAACCAAGGCAACAAGACCATCGTCAGTCTCAACAAGAGTCGTAATGCTACCCGGAGTATGACCCACGGTCTCGATTACACGTACGTTTTCTGTGATCTTGTGGTCGCCTTTGACTGATTTGATGTCCATAATGCCCAAGAATGCTTCTCTCCACTCACGCCAGTAGAGCTTGTCTGTATATTCTAGCTCTTTCTCGTGTATTATCAAGGGTTTTCCCCTGAACATGTAGTTGGCTTCGACATGATCATAGTGACAGTGGCTGTTTATCACCAAATCAATATCATCGGGGGTCAGATTGAACTCCTCAAGACGTTTCTTTAACGAACCATATCTGCCAAGCTGCAGTATGCCAGGGTCCAGTATGATGTTCATACCTTCATCACGGATGAGCACCGTGTTTGTGCTCCCAAGACTGAATACGTTTCCCCCATAGACCTCGTTTACCGTGTCTTTTGGCATTGAGGATATAGGCCATCTTACGCTGAGAACAGGGTGTCCCTTGTAGAGCCCCACGCGGTGGTAGAAGCAGTGGACCAGTATGTCGACTTTTGCTTTACTCATCTTCAATTACCCATACTCCATCTTGGACATATGAGTCTTTTAGCTTTGCCCGGTTACGTACCACCATATCATATGGGTTCTTTGAGACCATCTCCAATGCATGGTCCTCGTCAACATCAAGTAAGCTAAGTAAAGCAGCCAAACCATATGGGTCTCTTAACTCCAGTGGCTCAGCGGCGAAGCTGCTAGCAACAACTGGAAGGCCTCGTTTTACAGCGTTCTCTAGGTTTCGCTTGAGGTACTCGATGTTTTTCCTTAAAAAATAAGCATTAGTTACCAATAGTTTGGAGACATCAACAAGATAACCTCCCCCTGAGTCCCGCATCAAGCCAGCCTGCTGTCTGTCAAGATAATTACGCTTCCACTTATCAGACACAGGATAGGTAACAAGATCAACTCGTCTATCCTGACCCGCCTTTCGCGCCACTGATTTATTTCTACAATTTACAACGATTATCTCAGTCCGCCAACGGTTGCTTCTCAGACTCTGGTTGAGCTGATTTGGATTCTTCGGGTCAAGGTCTAATCGCGTGACTACATCAAGATCAGTATTCCCAGCCACGCATACAAGAGAATAATCTAATGATTTCGCAGCTTCAACCAATTGTTGGGGGTTTCTTGGTCTTAAACCGATTTCAGTGAAAGGTCTCAGACTGGGTTCTCCTCCAGGTACTCTTTGACTATTTGCGCTGGGTCTCCTTTGTGTGGTACAATTAAACTGAATTTCATCCGTAATGCATCATGTCGTTCGAGTATTATTTTTCCGAGATACGCTTTCTGTTTATCAAGTCTGATGTAGAGGTTCTTGGTCTCATCGATACGCTGAGGAAGCTCATCCATCAAAGTAACATAATCAAGACTTGAAAGCTTGGCCATAATATTCTCAAATAACTCTGTTGCTGGACGCCTGTTTTTCACGACAAAACTAAGGGTCGTGATAGGGTCTCCAAAATATCCTTCTAGGTTAATCTCCGTGTAGGTTGGTAGCTCCGCGTCAGATGGAAATAGGTTGTGTACGGCTTTGAGTACCTTGGCTCTGTCCTCTGTAGCGTGAATGAATACATTGATCTCTGCCTTTCTCACTATTCTCTGACTGCTCATCTCATCAAGCCCACGGTTATTGCATACTGTCTCAGCAGCCACGTATATGTAGGTTATTGAGTAAGGTTTTTGTACCCACCGCGAACAGGTATCGTTGCTGCGGTCGTAGCTCAGTGGATAGAGCACGGGTCTTCGGAACCCGGGGTCGTGGGTTCGAATCCTGCCGACCGCGCCACTACACATAACCGTTTTACCGCTGAACCACGTATCAATCAGTATGATCCCTGAAACGCTCGGTATCCGTCCTGTATGGGCGGAGGTAAACCTAGATCACCTAGCACACAATATGCGTGAGGTACGAAGAATAGTGCCTAAACCCACCTTGATTATGACCGCGGTTAAGGCGGATGGATATGGACATGGAGCCAAGGTTTGCGCCGAGACTTTCCTAGAGAATGGAGCGGATATGTTGGCTGTGGCTACTCCTGACGAGGGTTTTCAGCTAAGGAGTTGGGGAATTGATGCCCCAATTCTATGTTTGGGATATACACCTGATTATCTTCAGGAGAAAGCCATAAAAAACGATGTAATGGTCACGATCTACAACCATGAACAAGGAATAAGCCTCGACAAGACGGCTCAGAAACTCAACACACGAGCCCGATATCATGTTAAAATTGACACTGGGATGAGTAGACTTGGTTTCCAGCCGGAAGAAGCTGTGGAAAGTATCTGTAAACTGGTTTCATTACCTCGGCTGGAGCTTGAGGGAGTTTTCACGCATTTCGCGGTCTCTGATGAGGCTGACAAGTTCTACACTAGGATGCAGTATGAGAAATATATTGATGCAGTAAACAAGCTGGAGGAACGTGGAGTCAAAATACCAATCAAACATGTCTCCAACAGCGCCGCAATAATCGACCTACCCGAATACAAACACGACCTTGTGAGACCCGGAATAATGCTCTATGGCTACTATCCATCACCAGATGTAGACCACAAAGTTGTTGACCTCAAACAAGTGTTAACGCTTCACGCTCAAGTCAGCCACGTAAAAACTGTGCCCACGGGCCGAGGAATCAGCTATGGACTAACATATACTGCTGAGAAAGAATCACGTATCGCCACTATCCCAATGGGTTACGCTGATGGGTACAGACGTATATTATCAAACAAAGGCTACGTTGAGATCAATGGAAAACGCGCCCCCATAGTTGGCAGAGTTTGTATGGACCAGGTTATGGTGGATGTCTCTGATATCGATGATGTAATGGTTGGAGATGAAGCTATTTTGATTGGTTACCCGGGTGGAGTTGCACCTGATGGCGAGGAAATGGCTTTGATGCTGGACAGTATTACTCATGAGGTAACCTGTCAGATTACACGTAGAGTTCCTAGAGTCTATACACTAGGCGGTAAACCAGTAACCGTAAAAGACTATTTAGCGTGACTTTCGGCGTTTTCTGGCGCGTCTCTTATTACGCTTATCAGACTTAGCGGGTTTATCGGATAAGAAAACAGGTTTTCCCTCTGGCTTTCCTATATCTACGCCTTCAAAAAGCTTGATCGATGCAAAAGGAGCCTCTATTGGACCAAATACATCAAATATCTTACCGATAACCTTTCCATTCTTATCAGACACTGGTTGCCCTATTCTGGTCTCGGTTTCAAGCGAGATAACTAGATTATTATTACCCTTACTCTTATGCAAGCCCTTACCGATGAGCTTCTTATCAGACATCAGCGTAGCTCCTCCGCAATCATGTTAATGACATCCACTTTAGAGCCTTTCTTATCAACAAGGATAACCCCCGTTCGTTTCCATGGATACTTACTATAAGCCTTTCCCGGCTGAAGAACGGGTTTTAATCCAAGCTTTAATGATGCTTTCTCTATGTCCTCGATCTTTGGG
>CALGBN010000212.1 GCA_937877765.1 Candidatus Bathyarchaeota archaeon
TTTCAAGCAGAAGACGGCATACGAGATGTAGAGAGGTCTCGTGGGCTCGGAGATGTGTATAAGAGACAGGTATCTTGTTGTATGTTTCGTCTAGGCTCTTTATGTCAGGGTCGGCGATGTCCATCGCCATCATGCTGAGGCGTGTTGATCCTTGGTCGAGCATTTCCAAAGTTTTCTCGTCTTTCATGAAATGTTCGACGATGTTGGTTCCTGCTCCTCCTAGTCCGACCATGTGTATTATGCTGCTATATCCTCTGTTGCTCATTATGCGTTCTCAGTCTCCTTCAATCTGCTGTTAATCTCGTCTAGCCTCGATGCGAGGTTTCGATCTATGCGTGAGGCACGGCTCTGTAGTGCCTCCATTTCTCTTATCTGGTCTTCGACGACCATTTTTACGAACCCTAACTTGCTATTAGTGCGTATGAATAGGAATACACCTAGTATGGCGATCAAGGCTAATCCGCCCACTGCGGGTAGGAAGTAGCGCTCCATCCAGCTTGGACCCGTCTCCACCGGTGTAGTATCGACCTCAAGGTTATTCAGCAAGTCCATCGCGTTGTCCACGAGTCCCTGTTCTGCTTGCTCCTCGCTGAGGGCTACAAAGTTCTCGTATAGCTGTATATAGGCGGGGTCTACTCCAGTGTTTTCGTATTGTTGGAGTTCTGCCTTCTTCTGGTCGAGTAAGAACCTATAGTCATCGATCTTGTTATCGATTACAGTGACGGTGACATCATCATAGTCTGTGCCTACGGGACCATCAAGCTCGATCAGAGTAATCTCAAGAGGCCGGTGAAGGGTTAATCCCTCTCCTGTATAAGTCGTTGCATCGCTGCTGATCTTGCCTGTAGCGGTTACCTCGTACACTCCTTGGTTGTGGTGTAGGCTGATTGTACGTTGAGCTGGGTTGTAGTCGGCGGTTCGTGGGAACTCCGGTCCTACTTCCCAGTAGGTTGACTCACTTTGCTGGTTCATGAAGTTTGTTAGGGTCAGGGTTAGTACGGCGTTGTCTACTGTTTGCCGTACGTTTAGGGTGAATGTGATTTGGTACTCGTCTCCTGCGAGTACTGGGGCGTTTTGGAGTATTTCTCCTGTGTCTGAGCTCCATTCTAGGGTGGTTTGTCCTGTGCTATAGTTGGTTATGGTGTATTCTTCTATCCAGGGTAGGGTGCTCTGTGCCTGTGCTATGGGTATGGTTGAAAATATCAGAGTGACTACTAAGAGTAACTTAATTTGGTTCAAGGTTGACGCCCCTTCTGTTTACTTTCCCTTTGATTGGTGATTTAAAGTGTGCTGTATGAGGTTTTAGATATTCCCATAGTTGGAGGTGTTTTTTCAGTTATTTTATAAGCTTTTACTGATTTTTTCTGGTTAAAGGTCTTAGTTCTTATATTGCGCCAATACTCGGTGAATGTCGTGAATGTAGGGTTATTAGTTAGCGTAGCGTTAAACGTCAGCATTATTGTGATGCTTTGCATTGGTTTCACGTTTACTTATATGATGGAAAAGTTCCCAAACTTTGCCCACACCAGTTTTGCATCCATTGGTACGGTGTGCACGTATTATTTGGTGAGGTTTTATGGGTTCAATCCTTACTATACTTGGCCAATTTCCGCGTTGATGGGTGGAGTGTTGGGTGTTGTGTTGTATGTTTTGATTGTTAAGCCCATAAAAGGTAGAGCATATAGTGAGATTACCTTGACATTTACTTTCTATATTATTAGCCAAATCATCACCCAGTTTTTAGCTATGTTTAGCTTCTGGTTACTTGTTGAAAACAGGGTTTTAAGTCAGGGCTTCAATCTCTACAACTATGATTTGAGAATAAACGGTTTCCCGGCGATTGGGATTATCGCACCAGGCACAGTTCTCTTGGTGGTAATAGGTCTACAAAGTTTTCTCAGATGGTCCAAACATGGGATCGCTATGAGGGCGACAGCGGAGGACGAGGACTTGTCTCAGGGACTCGGCGTGAATATTCGTTTCGTCCACTTTTTCTCTTGGTTTGTCTCTGGGGCTTTATCGGCTTTGGCTGGTTCTATTATCTCGATGTGGCTGAGTACAAGCGTCAATTTCAGTGATACTTTGCTGATTAA
>CALGBN010000213.1 GCA_937877765.1 Candidatus Bathyarchaeota archaeon
CGTAATTAGTCTAATTGGTATCACTATCTTATCGACACAACCAGAAACAGTAATCGATAACCCAGATGATGATGGACAGGAGTCCCCAGAACCCTCTGAAATACCAGATACCGAACCAGAAAACACCGAATCTGAGACAATTACGCCAGCAGATACAATCATTATGCCTGAACGAGGCTACCTCCTCGGAGTACTACCAATTCCCTACGATGGACAAGACTTCAATGAAGCATATCAACTAGCATCTGAGAGCTGTGAACTTGTACCAGTATGGGGGCGTCCTTCGCCTTATTGGGAGAAGGCTGATGACTTGGAGGGACAATGGGGACAGATTTTTGTGGAACAGTATACTCGTGGAAACGGTATGACACCATTACTTCATTTCAGTTTCATCGGTGAAAACTTTACAGTATCATCACCTGAAGGCACAGAGTATACCCTCAGTAGCCCAGAGTGGCGGTTAGAATACAAGGAGTCAGTGATCGAGTCAGTACGGGTCTGTAGACCGGCTTATCTCTCGCTGGGAAACGAGGTGAACAGATGGTATGAGATACATGGGATGGACGGTGATAATGGGTTCAGCCAATGGATCAGCATCTATGAGGAAATCTATGATGAGGTGAAGACACTTAGCCCAGAGACCAAGGTATTCTGCACATTCAGCCGGGAGATAGTCATGGAGAACCGGGAAGCAGACCTTAGTATACTAGAAGATTTCAACCCAGACAAAATAGACGTATTGGTTCTCACAAGCTATCCCTACAGCCTTCAAGGTGTAAACACTCCAGAAGACATACCGAGAGACTACTACACAAGCATAGCCGAGTATCTTCCGGGTAAACCAGTTGGTTTCAGCGAGATAGCTTGGACAAGTATGGAGGCATTCAGCGGTGAACAGGCCCAAGCAGATTTCATCAACGATGTTTCTGAGCTTACAACCAGGTTGGACTTGGAGTTTATCATGTGGCCGTGGCTCAGCGATCTAACTGTGGGGGATACAACTGGTTTGATTAGGAGAGAGGGCACAGAGAAATTAGGGTATCTTGCTTGGTGTGGGCTTTAGGTGAATATTTGTTCGGTTACGTCGTGGTTTTCCGGTAGCTGGTATATTTTTGTGAACGCGAAGGTATTACATGGGTGTTTTGTCCCCCTATTTCTGTTAATTTAACATGGTAAATGGATCCAGAGGATTTTGATTAACTTGTGTTTCACCCCCTTGGATAGGTTTATTGATCCCGTTGAGTACCAAGTCTCTCCTCGGCTAATGGGATGGGGATTGGGCAGTTAATCACGGAGTCTTTCATAGATCGCTTCAACGATTCCTGCAATAATTACCTCACGATTCGTCCACATAAAGGCTATAGCAGCGAAAACAGAGATTTCTCTATAAACCCATAAGGTTTGGAGAATAGTATTAGTTTCTGACATGGGTGCCCCAATTTCAATGTTAAATAAAAGTATTCAGGTATAAAATATTCCCAGAGGGTAATCATCAAACAGGATCATGGGCTTCATGTACGCTGTTTGTCCATAGAACGGTGAAACCCAGTAATCATCGACCTCAACCCACTCCGCAAGTGGATCGCCTTCCCAGACAAGGGTGCCATTTGGGCTGTAAACCATAAAATAGGAGCCATAGAGAGCATAATCTGATTCTACCTCAAAGGCAAGGGTGTCTCCTATATGGAACTCTTCTTTTCTCGGCTCCACACTGGGCTTTGTTACGTTACCTCCCGTTTCGTTAAGTAAGATTAAGCCGTTTAATCGAGCTACCTCTAGCAACAGCTCCGAGTATCTGATACTTAGATCAAGCCATTGAGGCTCATAGTTTTCTATTTTATCGATCTCTTGGTTGAGTTGTATTATTTGTCTACGATATCCTGACGCCGTATCATCTAGTTCTTGGTATGACTCGTAGAGGTGTTCATACTGTACCTCAAGGTAATCAAGCTCAAACCGGGTATGGTCATAGACTTGTGAATATTCATTTATCCTGTTTCCCTGGTCTATTATAATGAATCCTGCTGCTATTACCATCGCTAGCAGTATCATGATTGCTGCTTGATCTCTCCCGCTCATAGCTCTCCATATCTCTACATTATTTATGTTAATATAATACTAGAGTTTAGAACATCAATAGTTCTTAGTCAAGGTTTCTTGATGAAAACGGTTAAAATAAGGTAAAACTACCTTGAAGGCGCTATGGAACAGGATGAGATGGATGAAGAAGTATACTCAACCATCTTCAACGCACTACGACACGGAGTAAGACGCAACATACTCCGAATGCTAGAAAACAGAGAACTCACCCACACAGAAATAGCGGAAAACCTCGGCATATCCAGCAGCCACCTAACCTACCACCTTGACGCACTAAGCGACCTAGTCACAAAAACAGAGAACGGATACAAGCTCTCACGCTTCGGGGAAGCAGCGGTCCAGATGACTAAAACCGTGGAAAACCCATCAACACCCCCCATAAAACCCGAGGACAAGACACGGCTAAATAACATTACACTAGTACTAGGCATTTCACTACTAGTTATCGCTGCAGCAACCATCGAACTATACAATCTCTCCTTACAACAAAACCAACATCTATCCAACCTAGGCGAAATAGTTGAAACCATCGCCACACGGCTCACCCGATATGAGGAGATAGACTCAATAATCGGTAACTCTTCAAGCATCATCCTTACCAGAGGACAAGAACTCACCTTTGACACAGCGTGGATAGGAGAGACCATGAATCCACGCAGATTCATATTGAGATTCTACGTCCCTAACGATAACCAGACCCTCAGCATAGAGACAGCGTTACATAAACCAGAAAGCTTCTACTTTCCCCTAACCATACAGGAAGGAAACGCATACAACCCCATAGAATCCAACACAACCAGTGAGAAGCAACACACTGTATTGTGGAGTATGAATGTTACAGAGAGTTATGATACAGTCAAGATACCATTAGACAGCGGCTGGTATACTTTGAGCTGGGTTGGACCAGTATCAGTTGACCAGGATAGATCAGTTACGCTTCATATTAACTGGGGACCAGATGAGATCTGGGAGGACATTGATGCTAGTGTGTGGTCTTATTGTCAACTCAGATACAATGGGGCGGTGACTCCTTATCTTGTTGATACGGAGAGACTCTTCAATCTACAAATAGTATGTTCTAGAGACTTTTTCGATGATTTCATGGATGGTTAAAGGATATGAGTTTATTGAATCAGGTTATTCTCGGATTATTGTTGATGGTTACCTTAATCCTCGTAGGGTTAATGGTAAGAGTTTACTCACATACAGGATCTATCGGACGAGAGGGTAAAAATCAAGAAGTATCCGATGAATCTCAAGGAGAAGAGATGACTCAAAATGAGTAATGATAACAGTGTCTATGGGCTCTCAGCTAGGCAAGCTAGGCTCCTTGTTGGTGTTCTTGTTCTTTTACTCGGTTTAGCTTCAATGAGTCTCGGATATACTCTTTACC
>CALGBN010000214.1 GCA_937877765.1 Candidatus Bathyarchaeota archaeon
AGGTCTTAAGAGGAGTTAAACTGCGTCAGATCCCTACGGTGGAGGCTTCAATTGAAGCCGTCAGAGTGGCTACTGAAAAAGGGACGCCCCTTTTGTTTGACTCAGGATGGACCGGCGCCAACTTCTGGGGACACTCAAGCGGTCTAACAACCCTTGCCTTCGTACCAGCAACGCTTGAACTGCTAAAACAAATCTCACAGGAAGCAGGCAGTCTTGGAGTCAGAGTCATAACGGGTACCACAAACTCCGTCTATGCATTGATGTCCCGCGACTTCATGGAAGCAGGATTCGGCATGAGCGGGCACCCTGAACGGTTTAACCCAGATGACATAAACTTCTATCCTGACAACACTGCTCTTGTATTATCAGACGTTGAAAAGATCCACAGGCTGAATATAGGTGCAGCTGTGATGATCGGTGGACACAACCAGACCTCCAACATAGTCATCTATGAAGCATTAGCCACGACGGGAGCCATGCTTGTCGCGGGAGAGATATGGCCCAACGACAACTCGATGGCTGCCCTGTGTGCTGATTACCTGAGCTTCGCAGAGGAAAACATCGCCATAGGTTCATATTTAACAGACGACCCTGTTCCAAAAGCAATACTCGCCGGTGAAGACCTGATCAAGGGCTTCCTCATCGGAGTCGTGATTCTAGGCGGCGTGCTGTATGGTTTGGGGGTGCTCTAAATGGTAGAGCAGCAAAATCAGACGCTTTTCAGTCTTATTCTGGGAAACATTCCCACGATCTTAGGCATTCTTGGCATGTTCCTGATCTCTTCCCTATACTTCATGGTGCCAGGTTGGGGACCTGCAGTCACTTTCAGGAATTCAGTGACATTGTCTCTACCTTGGCCCGCAGGCATCGTCTCTGTTCTGCTCATAAGAAGACATGTAAATAACATAATTAAGAAAGAGTCAACTCTGCCCTAC
The DNA here is from genome assembly GCA_937877765.1 of Candidatus Bathyarchaeota archaeon. Lineage (GTDB taxonomy): Archaea > Thermoproteota > Bathyarchaeia > TCS64 > TCS64 > RBG-16-57-9. Next base: position 936 of record CALGBN010000214.1, read on the forward strand.
GATGCCATTGTCGTTGCTTCGGCTCTAATAATGATAGCGCTCGGATTGATCGGTGGATCAAGCGACGAAACCTTCGCTACACTGTACGCTAACGTCAACATAATTGGGACAATGGCAGTCATCTCAGCCATCGCCATAAGCATATTCTCACCAATGATACGCATATACCGCGCGAAATCGCCGACCATGGCATTCTTAATAGGGTTAAGCTGCCTCGCGTTCGCGACTTATTCGCCTCTTGGCCAGATGATTCACCCAGTCATCCCCCAATTAGGCGATTGGGTGCAGACATACATATCTGGTGCATCTGACTCCGCATTCTGGATCAGTACCTATATCGGTGCCGTGGCTCTGGTGACTCGAATGATCCTGTTGAAGGAGAAATTGAAGCCGAGTTAGGAGGAAAAAAAATGAGTGGAATAAGCTTTAAAGATAAGCGCTGGATCTACATAATGATATTCGCCATCATCTACATCTCGTCATTAGCACCTATCGCGTTCCCGATACCCATCGTAAACTGGAGCAAGGACTTCTACAGAACGATCGATGAAGGCGTGGTCGTGGACTTCGCAGACCCTCCAAGAGAGTTTGAAGGAGTGACAGAAGGTACAAGAGTCTTCATCCTCAACAGCGGAGAGACTGCAAAGCTGTGGGGGGACATGAGTGAAGGGGTCAAAGTAGTCTGGAAAGACCTCATGAGTAGAGGAGCACACATTCTCCTTTGGTCATCAAGTCCAGACAACGAAGCCACACTCAACAAGTATCTTCTACCGTTGATGTATGGTCCTGAACCACAGAATCATCCGGATTATGGAGTTAAGTTTGTAAACCTCGGCTATGTGGCAGGGGGGAACCAGCTTCTCGAGCAGTGGAAGGATGACCTCATCGCAATAACTCCCAACGACGCATATGGAAATAATCTAGCGGACTTACCGATGATGAGCAACTTCAACGCGTTGAAGACTGACGCCGACCTAATGATAGGTTTCGACGCACGTGGCCTGGAAACCATCTACGTGGTAAGGTTTAACACGCCGCTTCTGGAGATGGGAGGCACTGACTCCGCTTCCTACCTCGCGTTGAGCTACACCGCAGGGTACTTCAAAGGCATGTTGATGGGTCAGAGAGGAGGCGCTGAATACGAGCTGCTGTCCGGCATCCCAGGCAACTCCTTCTCGTACCTACAGAACACGTTGACGATATCGGCGGTTATGATCTTGATACTGGTCGTAGCCAACGTACGATACGTTATGAAACAGTCCTCAGTGACGGAGGAAACCTAAATGGTATCACCGATTGAACCATTAATGCCCTACTTGAACACCTTCATATTCTTCGGAGCCTACACAGTGCTATACAAGAACAACCCAATATATCGCATCACACAGAGCCTAGTAGTCGGCGTAGGTGCAGGCTATCTCTTGATAGCTCAAATCAACGCCTTCAACAGAGGCGTGGTCACGCAGACCTTTGTTGATGGTAACCTGAACGTTTCCATGCTCCTGCCGTGGATCATGGGTCTAGCGTACCTATGCATCTTCGTACCGAAACTGATCTCCGTCTATAGGGCGGTGTCCATCCTGACCTTGACGGTCGGTATGGGCGTAGTGTTGCCATACGGGCCTGCCCTGTTCTGGACTGTATCAAAGACCTACGGACAAAACGCGTTGAACTTCATCAGAGATGGGATAACCGCAGCGTCCATGGGTAACCTATTTACAGCAATCAGCTACGTCTTGGGACTTAGCTACTTCTTCTTCACTGAATACGCCTCAAAACCCACCACTACAGCTAGAAGCCTAGGACGCATCGTGCTGCTGATTTACACGGCGATGTGTATCACGACCACCGCGCTTGGAAAGATCAACTTGGTACAGTGGAAAGTGCTAGACACCCTTCAAGGCTACCCAGCTACATGGTGGATTCCGGCACTGATGTTCATCGTGATGCTGGTAGATAACTTCTATCCGCTGAAGAACCTGATCTCACGCAACTAGATCCTATCCTTTTTATTCTCCCTTTTTTAATACCTCATTCCACAGTCTCCTGTCGTTTATGATATTATGGATAATAGCAAGCCCGTTTTTATAAGGCTCTAATAATATATGTTCTTTAAAAAATTATGATGAACTTACTTATTATTATGTAGCATGGTGCTAATTTAGTAAATTGATTGTGTTTCTTATATTCTAGATGATCTATATTATGTTTAGTTTTTAAAAATGATTTAAAAACCGTATTTTAATCACTATAACATTAAAGATATATGTATAAATAGTGTTTACTAGGCGATGGTTTTACCTAAAACTAGGAAAGCAGCGGTTAAAACCGCTGAAGGAACCTTCGAGATAAAGGAAGTGCCGATGCCGGAGATTACACAGCCCGACTACGTCCTCGTGAAAGTGCGGGGCTCAGGGGTCTGTGGAAGCGACCTCCACTCATGGAAAGTGCCTAGACCGGAGTCCGTGGGGAGGATAACCGGCCACGAGGTTGCAGGCGACGTCGTCGCCGTCGGTGAAGACGTGACCAACGTGAAGCCCGGTGACCGGGTGGGTGTGGACTCTGTTATCGGTTGCGGGAAGTGTTACTGGTGCAGGGTTGGACAGTACCACCTATGTCCAGATTGCTTTAAAATCAGGAGTGAAACGTTTGCACAAGGCTTCTCCGAGTACATCGTCGGCCCAGCAGACCACGTGTACAAGATACCCGACTACGTCGGGTACGGCGAGGCCGCGATCATGGACGTCTACGGCACCAGCATACATGCTATAAACAGGACAAACACACACATGGACCAGACAGTGGTTATTATAGGCGCCGGCCCCATTGGGCTCAGCCTCTTAGATCTGGTGAACATTGCTGGAGCAAAAGGGATAATAATCGACGTCATCGACCACCCTCTCAAGTTCGCGGAAAAGACCATAGGCGCTTATGAGACCATCAACTCCACCAAGGTTGACCCCGTGAAGAGGGTCATGGAGCTCACAGATGGGCGTGGCGCTGACAAGGTGTTTGACTGTGTCGGCGGCGGGGCTTCCCCGACGATACTGAAACAGGCCGTCGATATGGTTCGGAGGAAGGGGCAGGTGGCCCTCATCGGTGCCATGAGGCCGGGTGCGTCGCTGAGTGTGGACTGGCGTAAGCTTCACTGGGGCGAGATCGATGTGGTGCCGGTGTCGGGCTTCTACCACTGGGAGAACGACCCCGAGTTCAAGATAGTAACAGACTTACTCATCAAGGGCAAGCTTCACGCGACTGAGATGATCACCCACAGGTTCCCGTTGGAGAAGATCAACGAGGCTTTCGAGACCGCCGCGGACAAGAAGAGGACCAACTCCATCAAGGTCATAATCGAGCAATAGCCGCATTCTTTTTTTATTTCATTAGATGTTGTTGATAACTGTAAATCCGAAAAATTACCTCTTAAGGGGGTTCACGGTTGCTTTCGATAACCCTGTTTTCCGATAATTCCTGTCATAAAACACCTATGAGTCTCTTTATTCCCTGCTTCTTTGAAGCCTCAGACCCACGTACTCCCCCTTCGACACCCGTGCCAGCTCCTTCAAGAACTGGGTGGGCCTCAGCCATATCCTGTTTCCCTCCACCTTGGGGCGCTCCTCCTCTTCTTGGCTTGAGTGCTTGGTGTTGAAGACGTGGACCTTTATCTCCTCCTTGGCCAGGAGATGTGCCACGTCGAAGGCGTCAGCCTGGGCCTCGTTGGAGTACCTTCGCCTGGTGAGGGGGGACAGGGGTGTGTCCAGCGGGACGTTCACTATCCCGTCGGAGACGATGTACAGGTGCGGGACGGTGTCCCTGTTCCTCAGCTTCTCCTGCTTCAGCGTCTTCCATGACTGGAACATACCCGCGGCGAGGGGCGTGAAGTCGCTGGCGCCCACGGTCCTCAGCTTCTTGACCACCAGTTCCAGGTTCCTCGTCGGGTGCTGGAGGGTGTACGCCTTCTTTCCCTTGAAGACCACCAGCCCCACCCTGTCTCGGCGCCGGTATACCTCGCTGTGGAGGCTGTAGATGGTCTCCACTATGTTGTCCACGGACTCTATCATGGAGAGGCTCATGTCCACCAGGAGGACTATGGAGT
>CALGBN010000215.1 GCA_937877765.1 Candidatus Bathyarchaeota archaeon
TCAAGCAGAAGACGGCATACGAGATGTAGAGAGGTCTCGTGGGCTCGGAGATGTGTATAAGAGACAGATACAAGATAACGCATTCAGGCTCTGTGTCAATGATTTCAGGCTCGCGGAGCCTATCTGTGTGATGCTTGATGATTTTGGGTATAGTTCTGTTGTTGTTATTCAGAGGGGTGATGGCTGGGCAGATGGAATAGTTGATGCATTCAGAGAGCAGTATAATGGAGACATCATAGAAATAGTACGTTACCCCCCGGAAACTTACGAAGACTTCAGTCTTTATCTGGATGCGGCGGAATCCACCCTCGAAGCTTATAATGGAACTGATAAACCATGTGTGTTGCTGGCGTCGTTTAATGAAGCCGCACAGTTATTGCTTCAAGCCTCAGACTATCCTTGTTTACTTAATACCACTTGGTTTGGTGCAGATGGCACAGTGAATAGTAGACAGCTAGAAGACGAGGCGGGCTTACAGGCGTCCGCAGTGAAGCTATTCTGCCCAATGCAGGCACCGGACCCAACAAACTCGTGGTACCAAGAGATCAACAAAGAGTATAAAGCAAAATACGATGGGGACTTACCCAACAGGGAAGCCATTACCTATGATTGTTGCTGGCTCATGGCTCATTGTGTGATAGATACAAACACTACTGATGCATGTACAATACTTGACTCAATAATTGAGGTTAGCAGGAGCCATAGTGGGATAACCGGTGATTTATCACTTGACGATAACGGTGATAGGGCTAGTTACTCATATGCTATTTACAAGTATATTGAAGATAATGGCACGTATGGCTCAGAGCTATGTGGCTTCTATCAGGGTGAGACGGGAAAAATAGAGTGGATGAGTGATATTACTTGATGTTTGTCTTCTTGATCTGCCTCATTAAGAAGAATACAATCAACGCGATGATCAAGTAAAGCACCGATAAAATGACCTAGAGCTAAAACAACTGGACCAATGGTTACTGTTGCCTCACGCCAAGTACCACCCGGAACAAAGAACAGTATAATTGGCATTAAGATGTCGGCTACTAAGGCATTTACTAGGTCTTTTGATGCGCTGCCTATGATGAAGCCAATTGCTAGCCCGATTACACCATACTTGTTGATGAAATCTATGAACTCCTCCCAGAGTCCAGCTGGTTTCTCTTCTTCTTTTGGTGGCTCTGGTTTTGGCGCCAGTAGCTCTCTGATTTTTACAAGCTCTTCAACGATCTGGTTATCTGACATGGATCGATGTGGTATTTGGCTTTGTATAATGCTTACTGTCTTATCTCCAAGAATAGGCTAAGTCAAAGCCTTCGTATTCTTGTTTTGACTTCTTTGTGAATTCCATACCATTTGTCATAGTTGTGCCGGTCCATTCTGCAATTACAACGTCATCTTTGATATCGAGCCAAGCTACCGTCATATAAGGCGTGTCTCCAGCTGGATTAGCTTGCACTTGTACCCATACTTGGTCGTTTCCAACTCCTGAGTCATAGGTTGCCCAATTGTTAGTAGAGTGAGACCATCCACCACCCGGAGTCCATGTCTTATAACTAATAGCGTCAACATTTCTATCCCCTGCTGCTACAAGGAACTTTGTACTATTGGTTTCCCAGTCACCATCAATACATCTTCCCCAAGAAGATTCTAATCTAGTATCTAGAACCGTACCAATTCCATTCCAACTATTTCCATTCCAATCAATGGCCGCTGCATATCTTCCATCTAGGTCAAGCGCTAACAACATCATACGATTCGAGCCATCCATAAGCTGAGGCTTGAGCCGTAACCATGTCCAGCCATACCAGGCAGAGTTTGTTAACTGCTGTACATATCTGGTGCTCCATGAGCCATCCCAAATATAATAACCGATGTTATCGCCTTCACTCCATACCACCATACAGTCACCAGAAGTGTACTCCCAAGCCACATCAACGCTTAAACCGTCATCATCCCAAGGACCTTGATCAATCTTCTTCCAATCAGTCCAACTTGAACCATCCCAAATCGCCATAACCGTATCCCACCAACCAGCATCAAAAGCAACAAACCCTATCTTATTTGATCCATCAGAGTAATCCGTTGCTAGTTTTACCCACTTAAAGTCTACACCTGAACCCGGCCAAGTTGTTTTTGGATCATCAAGATAGTATTCTTGACTCCAAGTGTATCCATCAAATACCCGATATGCGAGTTCTTGGTATCCATTGTTGTTCAGTTCATTATTATAGATCACAACACAGTCTCCACTGGTTTTTTCGAAAGCCATATCGAAAGGTTTCTCTGGTTGATAAGGTGCATATGTCCATATCCGTGAGAGGGTAGTTGCGGCACTCCATGAGAAACCATCATAATCGTATGCTTGGAGGTATCCGTCCTCTGTTAGAACCACCATTACTGCCCTATCATTATAGTATGGGTTTGGGTTGAATTCGAGCCTTACGTCTCTTACTTTATCGTTCGCTGGTGATATTAGTTCGATCTCGTCGCTCCAGCTTGTATCATAGTACCTATACTTGGGATATTTCTGGCGATCAATAGTGCCAGACCTATAACCAACTAATGCTTTTTGAGGTAATGTCGTGCCGCCGCCACTGGTATAGATATCTTGTTCTATGTTGAATGTGCTCAGTTTATCGCCTGTTACTAGTGAGTCCTCACCTAAGATGACTATCTGGAAGACGTTCAACTCAAGTCGTATTCCGCTCTTCTGGAAGAGGAACTCCTGTTTCCATGTGTCTCCTAGTGCAATGTTTCCTGTGGTCGCGTTTTGTGTCATCGGTACACCTCCATCAAGCATCACGTTTCCATCCAAGTCTAGAGGTATTATCGAGATATCCGCGTTCTGAACCTCACCGCTATCATTTTCCAGTACCAGTGTGAGAATGACTTTTGATGAACCTGAGTAAACCCAGTCGCTCTGGATTACTAGAAAGCCTGTGTCCACGAAGTTGATAACATAGGGATAGTTTTCCTTTGTCTCTAAGCCACCGATCCACCATGCGGCTGTACTGCTAATCATAAGCGAAACTATAGCTAGTACTATCACGATGTCTTTGGTGGCTTTCATCGGTCAAGTATCTACTCTTTTGCGGGTTATAATAACTTATATCGGTTACAAACTGCTACAAACCATTTTACATAGAGATAACCTGTGTTAACAAACGTGAACGCAATAATATGTTAACATAAAAGAAGCAAAAAAATAGAAAGAAATGGGCGATATTACACTTTACGGTAGACATATCTTTCTATGAAAAGCTTATCATCCTCGAAAATAACCGGTGCTTTTACCCCATCAGCCAGCGAGTAAAACTCGGTCTTTTCTATACGTGTATCAACTGGAATAATTGGAGTGGAGGTTTTCGCAAATGGTGTCACTGACTCCAAATACAACATTCCAGCCTTATACTTGACATCAACAGACTCGATACCCATGTAGGTCTCATAATGCCCAGTCAGATCCATTAACCGCTTTTTTACATACAACCATGGAGTTGATTTCTCTGGGTCTAGCCCCATTAGTAGCGCCAATATGCTCTCGTTTATCGCCTCATATGGAAGCTTAGCGCTATTACCCATCACCATTACACCGATCTCCTCCTCTGGCACGGTTGACATAAGAGCCGTTGAGACCAGTATCGAGCCACCATGAGCAACAAGTTTCCTTCCATGGAAATCAGGCACAATACTTAACCCATACCCATAACCTGTCTCGCCATAGTAACCCGGATCTCTTTCTATGTGAAGGGTCTGCATCAATTCAAATGACTCAGAGGTGATCAACCCCGAGTCTTTAGCGATTAACGCATTCATGTAATGTGCCATCTCGTTAGCGCTGCTTGTTATACCTCCTGCGGCTGCGATGAAACTGAAGGGTAGGTTGTCCTCTGGGTTGGGATAGGGGAATTTTGTCGGTTCTATTGTGCCGTCTGGTTTCTTCCAGTATGGTGTGATCCTGTCTGGGTCGTTGTTGAAGACAGCGGTGTTCATTGTGCTTCGCTTCATTCCCAGCGGGTTCATCACGTTTTCTTTGATGTACCTGTGGAATGGTTTACCTGATTTTTCCTGAACAATGTGTCCAAGGATTCTCCAAGCTGCGTTATGGTAGAAGAAACGCTCACCGGGCTCAGCTACGATCTGGTCTTGTGCTCCATTGATCAATCTGTAGAAGTCTTCTGGGCTACCGAAGGGTATGCCTGTGTCAAAACCTACTGATTTGTAGAACGCGACGCTGCTCGTTGCTAGGCTTGGTACGCCTAAGCTGTGGGTCATGAGGTTGTGGATAGTGATGGGTTTGTCCTTTAACCCGATCTTGAAGGGTACATGCATGCTCACTGGGTCGTTTAGGCTGAGTTTTCCCTGTTCCATCATCTGGAGTATAGCTATAGCTACGAAGCTCTTGGTTATGCTGCCTATACCATACAATGTGTCAGGAGTTGCAGGTAGGTTTCTTTCCCTGTCTCGGCTTCCGAAGCCCTGTGTGTATACTGTTTCTCCTTTCTGTACAACTGCTATGCTTAGTCCAGGCATCTTGCCTTCCTGCATCAGCTTTGGAACAATGTGTTCAATCCATTCAACTAGTTCCCACTGGGTCAATTTGATTCGATGAAAAGAAAGCTCTACCAGTATATGGGTTTTAAGAAAATGATTAAAGAAAATCATGACTCTATTTTTATGAAAAATATACAAAGGGGAATAGAAAAAGGGATAATCACAGTAACAAGCGATGGCTCAAAAATTACTTATCATTGCAAAAGAGATTATACGACTTCTTTTAAAAATCCTGAAGAAAAAGTAAGGGCTTCTTATTTTGTTGAATTGGTCTTAGATTACAATTATCCACCTGAAAATATTGATATTGAAGCCGATGTTCCAAGACGAACGCCAGAAGACAGGGCGGATATTGTTGTTTATGAAGATGAAGAATGTAAAAAACCATATCTTGTTGTGGAGTGTAAAAAAGATGGCATTACTGATGCAGAATTTAAACAAGCAATTGAACAGGTTTTTGGAAATGCAAACAGTTTAAGGGCAAAATTTGCTTCTGTTGTTGCAGGGATTACAAGAACAGCTTTTGATGTTGCAGGTTTTAAGCCGAGTGAAAGAGAAAAAAATGTTATTTCTGACATTCCTAAAAAATATGGAAGAACGCCGAAATACAGATTTATTAAAGGAGATAAGGACAAAGATTTAAAGATAGTTTCAAGAGAGGAATTAATAAGAGCTTTAGAAAAATCCCACGATACGGTTTGGCAAGGCGGAAAGTTAGCACCTACAACTGCTTTTGATGAGGTTTCTAAATTGTTATTTTGTAAGTTGAGAGATGAAAAAATAACAAAGAAAGGGGATACTTACAAGTTTCAGATAGGAACGCATGAATCTGCTGAAGAAGTTTTTAAGAGAATCAATGCAATTTATCAGAAAGCGAAAAAAGAAGATTCTGAAGTTTTTAAGGAAGACATAAGATTAAGTCCGAAAGTTGTTTATAATGTTGTTGAGCATTTGCAGGGATTGGCAATAAACAAGATTGATTTAGATACAAAGGGTATTGCTTTTGAGAGATTTATGCAGGATTTCTTTAGGGGAAAGATGGGGCAGTTTTTTACGCCTCGCGATATTGTAAAGTTCTGTGTTGAGATAATGAATCCTGACAGAAGCGATTTAGTTATAGATCCGGCTTGTGGCTCTGGCGGTTTTTTGCTTAATGCAATGGACAAAGTAAGGAGATATGCAGAAGAAAATTATGAAAGAATAGAGGCATGGGACTATTGGCACAGGTTTGCCATGAATAATTTATTTGGAATAGAAATTAACGACCAGATAGCAAGAGTCTGCAAAATGAATATGATTATCCATGATGATGGGCATACAAACATCATAAGCACAGATTCTTTAAGAC
>CALGBN010000216.1 GCA_937877765.1 Candidatus Bathyarchaeota archaeon
GATACGGCGACCACCGAGATCTACACCGTCTAATTCGTCGGCAGCGTCAGATGTGTATAAGAGACAGACATAATACTCACCCAAAACTGAAACCTTAAGTAACGTTCAAATACCGTGCCAAAGTATCAAAGCTAACCCAGTGACCCACAATGTCCTCAGGAAACACCACACTCGACAGATTCAGGTTCAAACGAATGCTAGAAAGACTAGAAGACCTAGAAGGACGTGGGACCGAACTCGTCACAGTCTACATCCCACCAGGCAAACAAATACACGACGTCATGACAGACCTCCGCAACGAGTACGGCACAGCAGTAAACATCAAATCCAAGACCACGCGGAAAAACGTACAAGACGCCCTAACCAAAGCCATGGAACGCCTCAAACTATTCAACAAAGTACCAGAAACAGGGCTCGCCATATTCGCGGGAAACATCGCCAGTGACCAACTGGGTGTAGGCGACATGCAGACATTCACTTTGATACCACCAGAGCCCATCGGCATCTACTATTACCGATGCGAACACAGGTTCATGCTGGAACCCCTCTGGGAGATACTGGAACATGAAGACAGCTACGGTATACTAGTAATTGACGCCAAGGACGCCACATTCGCCACTCTCAAAGGCCAACGAGCGGATATTCTCAAGGACATGACCAGCGGCGTCGCAGGCAAGACCCGTGCAGGTGGGCAGTCAAGCAGGCGTTACGAACGACTCAGACAAATGCACCTTCAAGAATACTTCAACCGAGTCGGCGACACCATGACCGACTTATTCCTAAACATGCCTAACCTACAAGGAATAATAGTCGGAGGACCAGGCCCCACCAAGGAAGAGTTCCTAAAAGGAAATTATCTCCACCATGAGATCAAGGACAAAGTACTCACCACGGTAGACACGGGATACACTGGCCATGAAGGCGTCAAGGAGCTAGTAACTCGGAGCAGAAGCTTCCTAGAACAAGTAAGGTACACTCAGGAACGAAAAGTAGTACAAGAGTTCCTCAAACACTTGGGCGAAGATGACGGCTTAGCAACTTATGGTGAAGACGAGGTAATGCAGCAACTGAAAAACGTAAACGTCTACACTTTGCTTGTAAGTGACAGCATCAAACGCTGGAGTGTAACCCTAGAGTGCCGAACATGCGGCTTCAAAGAAACAAGAATCGTAGACATGGACGACTACGAGGAGTTTGAGAACAGCCTCAACGAATTAAACTGCCTCAAATGTGAAGGCGGTAACTATGAGATAATTGAACGTGAAGACCTCATCGAGGTGCTGGTTAAGATGGCGGAAGACGCCGAAGCAAGATTAGAAGTAATTAGCACCCACACCGAGGAAGGTGAGATGCTCTACAGGAGCTTTGGAGGCATCGCAGCCATCACGAAGTACAGAACCTTCTAGGATTCTTTTACAAACTCATCCACTACTGGATCAACAAAAGCCCAGTTTTTTCCGCGTTTGAAGCTCTCCCTTTCTGCTTCACTTGTTGGAATCGTATCGAATTGGCACTCGTCATGCCCAAGAATCATACACCGTGTGTGAATCATCTTTTGGCTCGGATCAGCGGCCATTGTTTTCGCTGGATCAATCAAGCAGTACATGGCTCCAAGCTCGGGCTCACCAAGCTCAAGCATTATCTTACCAAGCTCACATAGCGGTGGTTTGTCTTCTCTGTTCTCCCAGAAACCATACTTGGGTAATCCTTGATGTCCTTGTTTTGTTCGTTCGGCCACGTATTCACCGTATTGTTTGATGCTATCGAGAATCAGTTGTTTTCCATCTTCCCATCCAAAGGTATCAACAATCGTTCTACTGAACGCAAGATGCAGTAAAGCTAGTCGCTGTGTTACTACTTTTACCTCGTTTTCTGCCTCGGCTAGAGGTACCATTTGGTCTGACATATGAAAATAGAATGTTTGGGGTTGTAAAAGGGTTTAGAGGTTCATACTGTAGCCGATATGCTCGTATTCCTCGATCACGGCCTCGCCGCCAGATCCACCAAGTATCTCAAGTTCCTCGACCTTCAACGTATCCTTGATGTCCTGAGCTCCCTGCTCAATGTCCCCAGCGTTCTCACCAGCATATATAGTAAGCTTCACCACAGGTGCGTTAAGGCTTACACCACGTCGGTTCTTCTCAGTGCGTATGCTGCTGATAGCCGCTATGATCATGTCTCCGATGCGCTCTGCTTCCTCATCAACCAGCTTCTCATCGTATTTTGGCCACTCGGCTACGGTGATGCTGTTGTTGGGGTCATACATGGTTCTATAGATTTCCTCGCTGAGGTGTGGTGTGACTGGTGCCATAAGCTTCAGCATATCCCGTAACCCATTATACAGGGTCCACTGGGCCGCCTCTTTTGGATCGCCCTCACCATAGAGCCTTGTCTTCGCAGCCTCCAAATAGTGGTCGCAGAAGACGTGCCAGATAAAGTTCCTTGCTGCCTCTGTGGCGTTCATAAAGTCACAGTTCTCCATGGCTTCTGTTGCGCGTTTGATGGTCTTCTGTAGCTTGGTCATGATCCAGCGGTCTATTAGCTGTGGCTCAGCATAGCCTCCATCATAGTCTTCAAGCCGCATACCCGCGAAACGTGCCGCATTCCAGAGCTTACGCATGAATCTCCAACCATACTCTACATCTTCCCATCTGAATGGGATGTCTGTTCCTGTTGATCCTCCTGCTGCTGCCCACTGTCGTGGCGCGTCTGCGCCGAATTTCTCGAATACTTCTGGTGTGGAGACAAAGTTTCCGAGGCTCTTGCTCATCTTGCGTCCGTCACCTCCGAGTACCATGCCGTTGATCAAGACGCTGTCGTAGGCGGTCTCATCGAATAAGGCTAGATGTCTTACCATCAGATAGTATGCCCATGTCCTGATGATGTCCTGTCCACTTGGATGGACTGATGCGGGGAACTGGCGCTCCCAGTTTGGCTTATCCGGCCAACCCGCGTGAATCGCACATGTCATGCTGCTGTCGAACCATGTGTCCATGACATCTGTGTCTGGCACGAACTCTGTTGATCCACATTCACAGGTATCATTGATACTGGTTACTCGTGGGTCTACTGGTAGCTCATCTGGTTTAGCGAGCCTGATCTTTCCACAGTTATTACAGTACCACGCTGGAACCGGTGTAGCGAATACCCTTTGTCTTGATAGGACCCAGTCCCAGTCTAGCCCAGTTGCCCAGTCGATGAGTCTTTGCCTCATCCAGTCTGGGTACCATGTTATGGCGTTAGCTGTCTCTACTACCTTGTCTGTGAGGCTGATTGTTCTCATGAACCATTGGAGTGCAGTGACTATCTCGATTGCTGTGCTGCACCTCCAGCATAGCCCTACTTCTTGGTCTAGTTGCTTTTCTTCTTTGATTAAATCTGCTTCGCGCATGTCTTTTACGAGTTGTTTCTGTCCGTCAGCTATACTCATGCCCGCGTATTTTCCAGCTACCTCTAGGAGGGTGCCTTTTCCATCGATTAGCTTGATGACTGGTAGATTGAATCTCGCTACGGCTACTACGTCCGCTTTATCTCCATAGGTACAGATCATCATAGCGCCTGTTCCGAACTCTGGGTCCACCTCATCGTTAGCAATGATGGGTACTTTCTGCCCAAAGTATGGCACAGTGGCTTTTCCGCCAATCAATTGATTATAGCGTTCATCGTCTGGGTGTACGCCCAATGCTACACATGCTGGTAGATAGATTGGACGAGTAGTGGCTATTAGCACCTCACCTGAATCTGTCATGAATGGAATAGTGTAGATTTTACCCTGTTTGTGCTCGTGCTCTACCTCGGCGTCTGCGATTGCTGTCTCACATCTTGGGCACCAGTTTATCGGGTGCTCGCCCTTGTAGATCATATCCTTCTCGTAGAGCTTCAGGAAGCTGAGCTGTATCTTGCGCATGTACTCGGGCTCCATGGTCCTGTACTCTGTGGTCCAGTCGATGCTGGCCCCGAGCCGCATGACAGCCGTCTTCATCTTGGCGATGTATTGCTCGATCCATTCCTCGCACATCTTACGGAAGATATCCGGTGGAACATCACTCTTCTTGATTCCCTTGGCTTTCTCAACCGCTACCTCCGTGGGTAGTCCGTGGCAGTCCCATCCCTGTGGGAAAAGCACATTGTAGCCGGTCATTCTCTTGTATCTGGCCCGTATATCAAAGTAGGTCCAGTTCAGGAAGTTGCCCATGTGGAAGTCGCCGCTTGGGTATGGTGGAGGAGTGTCGATACTATAGACTGGTCGCGTCTCGTCGTCCCAGTCGTATCTGTTGATTCCTTCTTCTTCCCATATCTGTTGCCATTTTTCCTCTGTTTCGAGGAAATTGATCTTGCGTGGTAAGACATTCATTGTGTTTTTTCTCCTATTGGCGTTTGGTGCGGACCCCTTGCCATGTAATGGCATAGGTGGTTGGTTGGTTTCTTTAAAAGGTTGTCCGCGGCGGTCTGTCCTGTGGGCGTTGTATCTATAATCCGTTTATGCCCTTGTGGGGGCAACAAAACGATACCCCATAATCCTCACATCAGACTAAGATACTGAAACGGCTTGCTTCAATATATATTTTCAGTATTACTCTTCCAGCCAGAAGCTAAACGGAATAATAGCCAAGGTAACAGCCGCCAGTATGAAGTAGACCATGTTCGGGGGGTAGTTCTGGGTGATGAATCCTGTGGCGATTGGTCCGATAACCATTCCAATCCCGAACACTGTCTCGTAGATGCTCATCTGGAAGCTTCTAGATTCTTTAGGTGATTTCTGGGCAATATAGTTCAGAATAATCGGCTCAAGGACTCCGTTAGCAAGTCCATAGATAGCTAAGGGAACCGCTATACTCCATGCATTGTTGACCCAAGCGATCCAAGCCAACGAGACTG
>CALGBN010000217.1 GCA_937877765.1 Candidatus Bathyarchaeota archaeon
GTAATAATCCAAGGCGAGCAAATAAGCGGCATCCCGCGCAAGTTCATTGCCCGGATCAGTCCGCCCGTTGGCCGAGATCTTGCTCAGCAGCTCGGCCTTATGTTGAAGCAGCCACTGCGCCGCATCCCGCACCCACCCGCCGGCGAGGGCCCGATATTTGGCGGCCTCATCCCTTTGGCATATCTCGGTGAGCGTCAGCGCGGCGCGAAGCGCATTCCACGCAGCATCATCACGCGCGGCATTCCTTCCAATGAAGAAATTAATTTTTCGCAAACCGTATTTCAACAAATCCTGAAAACGCGGCAGGCCATTCTGTCTTTTGACACGCAAAGCGATTCCAATTATCAGAATGCCAAGAGAGAAAGGGATTCTGTACTTTTACCTATAAAAACTTCATTGCCGAAATTTTTATCTGTGGTTGAAAAAGAATCTTTTGATGATATTATGAAGTCTTTGGAAAAAAGTGATAAAAAAATTAGTTTAAGTTTTTGAAGCTACGTACTTCCACGCCTCGTGGAATACGGACGCCTTCAGCAACTCTTTCACCGATTATGGTGTCGATGTTTTTCTCGCGGGCAGTATCAATTAAGCGACCAGTAACAATGCCATCAAAAACTACTAGCTTGACATCATTTGCATCTTTCAGCTTCTCAACTAGTTCGCTAACTGGGATACGTTCATCCTGTTTGCCATCAGTCTTGATGAGTACTGCTTCAAGGGTTCCCCTGAGGTCATTAGTTAAATTAACTATCTCCTCTGAGAACCTTGGTGCTTTTTCCTCTGGCTCAGGCTTGGCTTTTGCATCCTCTAAGGGTCTCTTGGCATCTAGTGCTTTATCGATCTCCTCTGGGCTGAGTTCTTCAACTTCTTTGCCTCTTGGAGCACGTGCCACATAAGTTGGTGGCGCTACCTGCATAAGCTCTTGTAGTATCAGGTCTCCGCCTCTGTCACCATCAAGGAAAGCCGTAACCTCTTTTCTGCTTGTGAGGTTTCTAATGGTCTTGGGGACCTTTACACCTTCCATGGCGATGACGCCTGTGACGCCGCTCTTGATGAGATTGTTAACGTCCGCTCTGCCTTCAACGATTATGATCTCGTCGCTCTTGCTGATATCGGGGGTTGCAGTGAGTCTTTCTCTGCCGTAGTGAACTGCCTTGATCTTCTTGTCCTCTTTCTGGACCTCGTCCAACAGTTTTTCGATCTCTTGGCCGTCCTTCACTACCCAGTCACGCATGAGTTCTTTCGCTCTTTCAACGATCTTTTGACGCTTCTCAACGCGGACATCAGTAATGTTCTCTACGTTTATCTTGGACTCGCATGGACCTACCCTGTCAACGGTCTCCATGGCTGCCGCTATTAACGCGGTCTCGGCTCTGTCAAGGCTACTGGGAGCTATAATTGTGCCCCTTGTGGAATCCTTGGATGATTTTAGATTAATATCTATTCTACCGATCTTGCCTGATTTCTGAAGTTCACGTAGTTCAAGCTCTTTTGGGAAAAGTCCTTCGGTTTGTCCGAATATTGCCCCGATCACATCATGTTTTTCGACAACGCCTTCAATGGTAAAGTTGGCTTTTATTACGTATTTTGCGCCTGCGAATTTCTCTGTGTCTTTCACCTGTGATCATCTCTGTATACTCTATCACCCTTACCGCAGGGGTCCCTAGAATCAATTGGGACCTGCCGGGGCGTTCTTCTCTTTACGAAACCCGTTAATCCGTTCCTATGTGAATCAGGAGAACCGCATTCATCCGGGGTTCCCCTACATGTGAGAGTGATGTGCGTCTTATTGACGCAGTTGGGTTTATCGCCTTGGTGAATAAAAAGGTTCCCGAACAGAGATTAAATTTAAGTCTATGTGATGTGGTATCAATTGAGGCATCGCGTTGGGTATACGTGTCGCAATCAATGGTTTTGGCCGTACAGGCCGCCTAGCCTTCAGATCCGCCTTCGAGAGAGGGCTCGATATAGAGTTTGTAGCTGTGAACAGGGGTGATCCCGCAAAGCTTGGACACTTGTTGAAATATGATAGTGTTCATGGTCGTTTTCCATTTGATGTGGAGATAGGAGACGATGGATTCAAGGTTGATGGTCAGGAGGTGAAAGTTCTCTATGAGTCTGACGCTGAGAAGCTTCCATGGAAGGAGATGGAAGTGGATGTGGTCATAGAATCCAGTGACCGGTTTAAAGACCGTGAGGGGGCGTCAAAGCACCTAAAGGCTGGGGCGAAGAAGGTGATTATCAGTGCGCCTGCAAAGGACCCGGATTTCACTGTGGTATTGGGTGTTAATGATCACCTGTATGATCCTGAGAAACATCACGTCATCAGTAACGCTTCATGTACAACGAACTGTCTTGCTCCTGTAGCCAAGGTTTTGAACGAAGAGTTTGGCATCGTGAAGGGGTATATGTCTACTATTCACGGTTATACTAGCACTCAGATGATACTGGATCGAGCAGCCAAGGATATGAGACGAGCAAGAGCAGCAGCCGTAAACATTATACCTACAAGCACTGGGGCGGCGAAGGCGATCAAGGATGTGATGCCTGAGCTTGATGGTAAGCTTGACGCCATGGCGTTCAGGGTGCCTGTTCCTGATGTCAGTTTGATTGACTTGGTTGTAAACCTAGAAAAGGAGACCACAGTGGATGAAGTCAACGCTGCCTTTAAACAGGCTTCAGAGGGTTCACTGAAGGGAATATTGGGGTATAGTGATGAGCCGCTGGTCTCAACTGATTATATTAATTGTCCATATAGCTCGATTTTTGATAGTCTTGAGACTCGTGTAATGGGTAATATGGTAAAAGTGCTCAGCTGGTACGATAACGAGTGGGGATATAGTAGTAGGCTAGGTGATCTAGCCTTAAAACTCCTCTAGCGAGTTATCTCCAGAGCCTTCATTTTCTCAAGGTTCTCTGGTTTTTTCTTGAAATACTCCTCAACAGGAGCCAGTAACTCGATTACCGCGTTTCCAACGCCTTTCTTCAAGTCAAGTGGGTGTAGTTCACCCTTGGCGTAGGTTTCTGCTAGTTCCTCGTAGCTATAGAAGCTGATGTCTCCACCGAATTTGCTTGGTCGCTCAATGTGAAGCTCATTCTTGTGGGGGAATACAAGTAATCTCGCGTGGTCCATGACTGGGTTTCCTTCCACGACTTTTTGTGGGCAGAAGGCATCATGGTATTTCTCCTTGATCTCCTTGGCCGTGTCATTAACCCAGATGGCGCCTTTACCGACGCTTTTACTCATCTTGCCTTTAATGGTCATGTTGCTGTCTCTTATACACATCTCCGAGCCCACGAGACCTCTCTACATCTCGTATGCCGTCTTCTGCTTGAAAA
>CALGBN010000218.1 GCA_937877765.1 Candidatus Bathyarchaeota archaeon
GGGAAAAACGAGCACCACTACGCAAAGAACTAGACAAAGCAGCACCAGACAACCCGGTGCTCCTACGTTTCAGCGCCATGGGAGTAGCAAACACAGCCGCCCTAGAGATCGTGGGCATAACCGCTGAGACCAAACCAGACTACGGGCACATTGAGCTTGGGAAAGACGGGGAACCCAATGGACGGCTTCAGGGAGGAGCAGCAGTACGCTTAGTATCACAACACATACCAGAATACACGGACAACGTCCTAGAACTAGCGCGAAAAGCCATACACCAGTGGCAAAAATGGGGCATAACCTGCGCCCACCAAGCAGGCTCAACACATGAAGACATAGAAACAATCCAAAGGCTCAGAGAAAACGGTGAACTGGGTATGCGTTGGAGACTCTACATCCACAACATGACCGACAACCTAGACTATATGGACCACCTGATTGCTCTTGGCATCAGAAGAGGCTTCGGCGACGACGTTGTGAGGATAAACGGGGTAAAACTCGCCCTAGACAGCATGGGCAGCATGGGAAACGCAGCCACCTACGAGCCTTGCACTGGGAAACCTGACAGTCTAGGTATTCTTCTGGTAAAACCAGAAAAGCTGGAGGAGATGATAATCAAGGCTCATCTAGCCGGTCTTCAGACCGCCACCCACAGCATCGGGGACAGGGCGATAGATATCAATTTGGACGCTATTGAAGCAGCACTAGACAAACAACCAGTTAAAGACCATAGGCACAGGATAGAGCACTGCACCCAGTGCCCACCCAAACAACTACGACGCATCAAAGAGCTTGGAGTCCATCCCGGTGAGTCCAACTATATCTGGAACTTTGGCTCAGCGTACCGGTACCAGTTCGGTGAGGAGCGCAGCAAGTACCTCTACCCCTATCGGAGCCTACAGGAGCATGGGATAATTGCCTCCGCCAACAGTGATTATGGTGGAGGACCATGGCACGGAGACCCCATCAGGGGAATATACGCCATGATCACACGCAGAACAGAGGTTGGAGAAATCGTAGGGCTGGAACAAGCGGTTGATCTCATGGACGCGTTAAGATGCTACACAATTAATGGTGCCTACGCTGGATTCGATGAAGACAAACTAGGCTCAGTTGAACCCGATAAGCTGGCTGACCTCATAGTGCTCAGCGGAGATATCTTAGAAACCCCCGTGGAGAATATCCCTGAGTTAAAGGTTGATGAGACCATCGTGGATGGGGAGACAGTCTACAGGAGAACCTAGTTGTTATGGGTGGCTGAGACTTTATTGGAGACCCTGGAAAGATATTGAAAACACAAGTAACCTAGTTTTGAGGGTTATCTTACGTCTGCGATGATTCTATTTACTATCTATCTGGTTTGGGTAAAGGTCAGTGGTACTTTTTCTTTTCCAAGCGCCTTTGATATAAGGAATCTTGCGCATCTCGTATTGTTTCCGAGACAAAACTGTTTTTTGTACATCTCAGCGGTAGCTGGTTTGTTTGCTAGTTTGCCGTCACCGTCTCGGTCCATGTTGCTGAGCCATGCATCGTTCCATTTCATGACTAATTCTATGTCTCCGTATGGTCATGCCCAGTGGTTAGCCGCGCCTGGGTTTTCAGCTAGGTATGTTTCAGCGTCTCCCTTGTAGGGTGGGTATCCTTCTCCTCCAGAGTATACGTTATAGTAGCTTCCTTTGAATAGGTGGGCTTGATAGTTGTAGCCATATGGATCGTATCCTGTAGGCTTAGGCGTGTTTGGGGTTGCTTTTCTGTGGAGTTTACTTAGTGTTTTTAGTGTTGGTTTTTGTATTCTCTTTTGGTCTGTTATTGTTGGTTGTTTAGTAGGTCTTCTATGCATGGGTAGGGCAGGCCTGCGAATCCTTTTACATGGCTTCCTCCGCCCAAGAGCACTGTGCCGTCGCTGTACATTATTGGTTTACAGAGATCATTGTGTTGAAGTTCTTCTACTGTGTCTCCGCCTAGGGCTACGAATCCTGTGCCTAGGATGTTTTCTATTAGCCGTATTCCGTTGTTGAAGTTTTCCTCGTAGACTCCGTTGGGTCCAGCTCTTATCCTCCAGTTGTAGCCTCCTGTGTTGATGGTTTTTGTGTATTGTTTGACGGTGGCTGTGCCTATGTCGTATATGCTGTATTGCTCCCATTCTGGTTTGGTTAGGTCTCTGAGGGGTACATTGTATCGGTTGTTCATAGAGAGATTATTGGGCTGGCTAAGTACGAAGTCTGTTGGGTATTCTATAGAGTACTCTTCTAGAAGTTGTTCGTATTGGTTGATCTCTTTTTCCATGCCTTGGAAGACTGTTGCTAGGAGTGCATCGTTCATGGGGCCTATCTCGTTTCCCATGAGTTTGGCTGTGAGTATCCCTGTTACTCCCGCTGTGAGTATATCCATTTTTTCGGCTAGATTGGGTATGGCCTCGAATTTGGGTTTCTTGCCTCCTATGATCATTACCTTGCGTCCCTTGTCGTGTATGATTCTGTGTTGTGTTCGTAGTTCTTTCATGCTGATGTGCCCGATGTAGACGGGTGCGACGTTTCTTGCGAACATTAGGCTTGCGTCTGCTCGGTGCCATAGGGGTAGCCCGTCGTTTATGTAGGCGGCTAGGTTTAGTTCCTGGAATAATGGTATGTATGGTGAGCCTGGTGTGTATTTTTTCTCAAAGTCCCCAATACGGACATTGTCCATGAGTACCGCTTCGCCAGGTTGTGTGTTTTTTACCTGTTTGGCTAGTCTGTTTGAGTACTCGTCCCATGTTTCGTCTGGGTGGTGTTCTACGTAGTGGATTCTGATGTCGGATATGTTGCTGAGGATCAAGTGGTGGTCTAGTAGGTTTGTGTAGTCTTTGTCGGGTTTCTGGGTTGGTGGGTTTTTTCTGCCTTGGTGGGCTAGAATGATTATTGGGGCTAGTTTGCTGTAGGTTTTTAGAAGGTAGGCGTTGGTTTCTAGTCTTAGGTTGATGTCTCCGTTTCTGTGGGGTATTCTCCCGTTTTGGGTGGGACAGTTGATGTCGATGCGTATGGCTATGGGGTCTTGATTGTTTTCTAGTATGTTGTAGATGTTTTTATATTCAAAAGGTTGAAGCCGGGGATAGTAGCTCAATTTTCTAAGCCTCAAATATTGTTGTATGATAGATAATTAACGGTTTCCCGGGCAACCTCTGATGGTTTTAGTGGATATGTATGTGCAGTGCTTGTGTTTGGCGAAATAAAGGAGAGTATAAGAGTTGTTTTTGATATGGGTTAAGTGGTTTGTTTGGTGTGGCGTCTTTGAGTTTTTGAGGATTGGATGAGTCTCTGGGAGAAAAAGTCTAATAGTGAGCTGAGTGCGAATCAAGCTTGTCTACTTGGATTTGTGGCCGCGTTTGTGAATGTGGCGGTGGGTGGGGGCCTTGATGAGTGGAACAGGCCCTTCGAGAAGATTGTAAAATATTTGATGGTTTTAAAAATCTGGGACGATTAATGATTATATGACCCAAAGAAATTATTTAATCAGTCTACATGCATATGTGTCAACTCATAAAAGTTTGATAAAAATTGTTCAGCCTTTCGATATTGTTTTCAACAGTGAAGGAATACCTGTTTTTCAACACATTCTCACGAACGGTATTGCTTTCTTCAAGTTCATCTATATTATTGAGGATAAAACCGACTTTGTTGCCTTCTATAAAATCTGTTAAGGTCTTGTGAGGATACGATAAAACAGGGAGGCCACAAGATATGTACTCAAACGTCTTGTTGGGAAGACAGACATCGAGATGAGTCTTGTTTTTAGTGTCGTTAAAGCCTGCCCATCCATAATCATATCTTGTTAATTCCTTCATTAACGCTCTCTGGTTGAGGTGGCCATGATAATGAATATATTTGCTTTCTTGTGCCATTCTTTCATATGCTGCGTCTTCTCTTGAGGCATAAATATGAATATGGAGTTGGTGATCAGCTATTTCTTTGAATATTTCTCTCAAATCGTAGTGATGCCCTTCGGTCTGGCTGGTGATTGTTCCTGCATATACGATATGGGTTTCGCCATCAGTACTGGATAGTTTCTTTTCTAGTTTCTGTGGTATAATGGCCTTTGGTACATAATTGTTGAAGATAATCTCAGACCCTGAGTCAAGGGAATATAAGTTCCTTAGATAATCCCTAACCCCTTTGGTGATGTATATTCTTCCTTGACTTTTCTCGTTCGCAACCTTCTCCTCAACTGCGTACTGATTCACTCTATCCTCGCCGTCAGTGAGATTGTACGGAGTTTTTCGCATAGTTAATGCATCATGTGTATCATGAATAATCGGCGTACCTTTTACTGAGTTCAAAGCAGCTAACGTCAGATAATCCGGTGCGTTATGACTGTGAATAATATCAGGATTATACCTTTTCACTAACTCGGAGATACTTTTCTCTGGTTCCTCTTTACTTAACAACACAAATTCATCAAAAAATTCATCCCCATAACCATAAAACTCGGTTAAAGTTTTACCTTGATGCCCAAAAACAAGTGAAATCTCTTCTCCCAACAACCATTTCAACCCATAAGCTAGTTTTAGGGCCCTGATACAGGGTTGTGGCTCAATAAACAATATACGTTTCAAATTTTCCACATTTCTTCATTCAGCAAAGGCGCCTGATTAGTAAGTCCACCAATACGTTATGCCTATGCTAAGCAGTGTAATATACTCGATAAAAATATAAATCTAACTAAAATAATCACCGTCTTCACAAATAGAATAGAAGAAATAGAGAAGATCTCCAGCATCAGGTAAATGAAGATTTAGTTACATTTCTTTGATAGGGTATGGTTTTCTTTTAGCAATAATGGGTTTGTATGTTTGTTTTTGTGATTTATGTTTATATGGGTGAGGGGGATGAAGTGGTGTTGATAGGTACGTGAACGGTTATGCGTGTAAATCTTATGCGTGGTAGGTGTTGTATTTTTTTGTTTCTGGGAAGAAGATATAGATAGGTTGGGTGGTTATTTTCTTTATGTCTGATGTTATACGGCATATTGGAGAAGACGCTGAGATCGGTGAGAATGTTCAGATCTGGAACTTTACATATATTGGTGATGGGGCTAGTATTGGGGATAATACGAAGATAGGTTCCCTCGTGCATATTGATTATGGGGTCAAGATCGGGTCAAACTGCAAAATAGAGGGTATGGCGTATATTCCTCCTTTGACGGTTATCGGAGACATGGTTTTCATTGGGCCAGGGGTGGTATTCACGAATGATCCTTACCCGATGAGTGATAGGATGGTTGGAGTTACGGTAAAAGATGGGGCCATTGTCTGTGCGGGAGCTATGCTGAAGGCTGGTATCACTGTGGGTGAGAGGGCTGTTGTGGGTATGGGTGCTGTTGTGACTAAGGATGTGTCACCTGATACTCTGGTATATGGAAATCCTGCAAGGGTGGGTTATCCGATGGAGAAGTACCTTGAGAAACGCAGAGAATGGAACGCCGAGAAATAGTTTAAGGTTCAACTTTAATATACATAATAATGGGGTATGATAGGTGGATTTGATTTGAAGACACTTAATGTGGGAGTAATAGGGTGTGGCGTGTGGGGGAGAAACCATGCACGAGTATATCGACAGATACCTTTCACGAATTTACACACTATTTCAGATATTGATGAGAATAGGGTAAAAAAGATTGCCCAGTTAAATGGATCGGAGTACACCACTGACGTAGATAAACTGATTGAGGACCCGGAGATAGAGCTTGTCTCTATCTGTACACCGACGGTGACGCATGCAGAGATCGCGTTAAAGGCGTTAGAGGCCGGTAAACATGTACTCGTCGAGAAGCCTATGACCGATACTCTTGCAGAGGCAAAAAGCCTCATAGCCATGGCCGAGAAAAAAGGGTTAAAGTTAACGGTTGGATTCGTGGAGCGGTTTAATCCAGCTGTCGATAAAGCTTTAGATCTTGTTAAAGCGGATACCATTGGAGACTGTCTCTTATACACATCTCCGAGCCCACGAGACCTCTCTACATCTCGTATGCCGTCTTCTGCTTGAAA
>CALGBN010000219.1 GCA_937877765.1 Candidatus Bathyarchaeota archaeon
GCTGATTAATGTGATGGCGGGTAGTGTCTTGGGTGGGCTTGGCAGTATTACAGGCGCGATTATCGGTGGTTTGTTGACTGCGTTGGGTTCTAAGATGATTATCTGGGCCTTGATACGCTATGTTGGCGTGAATACCGGGGTCTACGAAGGCTTGATTCCAATTATTTTCCTGTTTGTTATCTTGGCGATTGAGCCTAATGGGTTGACGGCGATTAACCCCCAGAAGATCAACATCAGTGGAGCAAAGGATGTCTGGATACGGTTTAAGCGTAGCATGAGGAACATGTTCAGTACTGAGTAGGTTTTTGCTCGTTAACATGGGCTTTAAATTGTATTCCATTGTATGGGTACTGCAATGGCTTCCTCTGCAAAATGCACACAATGCGGTAGATCATACAGTTTAGAAGAATACGAGGAAGACAGATTCTGCCGAGACTGTAAAAAACTCCTAGAAATAGTACCCAGTAAGGCGCCGAGGAGGGATTGGAGAGACCTCTTCCCATATGAACCATATAAACCGCAGGTAGAGTTCATAGAAGATGTCAAGAGAACCGTTGCTAAAGGCCAAGTATTGCTGGCTGAAGCTTGTAACGGATTCGGTAAAACCATCAGCACCCTAAGCTGTCTCCTTCCTACAGGTAAACAAATCATCTATGCCACTCGTACTCATGAACAGGTTCGTCAGGTACTGCTTGAGTTACAAAGCATCAACGAGAAATCAGGTGAAAAATACTCGGCTGTAAACTTGGCTAGTAGAAACTTTCTCTGTATAAACCCGGATTGCCGAGAATTACCTTCTAATGAGGCTCAGGAACAGTGTCATACGCTTAGGAAAAACGATGAATGCCCATTTACTCATGAGATAGAGACCCCGCCGAAGGGTTTACCAGTTATTCTTGGGAGAAAAGAACTGATAACTGAAGGACAGAAACGGAAAATCTGCCCATATTTTCTCTCAAGACGAGTAGCTCAAAGCGTAGATGTGATTGTAGCACCTTATCCCTATATTTTCAACCCAATGATCAGGCTCATGACTGGGCTAGATTTGGAGAAGAAGATACTCATCCTTGATGAGGGGCACAACATCGACCAAGTTGGACAAGAGATTCTCAGCGACACACTTACAGAACGGGGTTTGAGCGCTGCAGCGGAAGAGATGAGGCTTATCGGAAAATCGCCACGATACATCAATCGTCTTGGTGAACATCTGTTGAAGAATGACAGCGGTAAGCCGAGGCTTGTGGCTCCAAGCGTCTTGGAGGATGAGCTTGAGAAAGCGCTGAGAACCGATATTCATACCTTCATCGAGGGGCATGCGCCAATGGTGGATGCCATCAGGTCTATGAAGATACAAAACAGGAACCCACCTGTCAGCTATTTGAACGGTTTACTGGAGTTCTTTGAGTTGCTTCAAACGAGCCAGAAGAACAAATACGTTGGACTCTATACACGCAATTACTATGGGGCACCGGTAATCGAGTACAGGTGTCTTGACCCTAGTCTCGCTGTAGAGCCTGTGGTGCAGGACGCGGATGGTGTGCTTATCATGAGCGGTACTTTGAGTCCGATTGATACGTTTGCTGAGATTATTGGTCAGGAGAAAGCCGAGAAACGGGTCTATCCACCTATACAGAAATCAGATAAGATCAAGATGACCATCGACACAGGCATAACTTCCACGTATAAAGAGAGAACCGAGCAGATGATATCCAAGATGGGTTCAACCATCGCCGGTGATCTTGAGAAAGTAAGCCAAGGGGCACTCATTTTCTTCACTCAGAGAGGGTTCATGAACAATTGTATCGATGCTTGGACCAAGAAAGGCATAATCACGACACAAAACGGCGTACCCTATCTCGGAGGTAAAAGATTGTTCAGGGAAGGAAGAGACGCCTCTCAAAACCGAGACGTAGTGACCAGATATAAACGAATGGCGGTAAGCATCGGAGGCTCCGTGCTTTGCTGCGTATTCAGAGGCAGGAACAGCGAGGGAAGCAACTTCCCAGAGGACCAGGCAAGAGGAATATTCCTAGTAGGAGTGCCCTACGCGAATTACGGTGATCCATTGGTAAAGGCTCAGATGCGTTACTTTAACAAACAGAAGAAGGGACTCGGGAACAAATGGTACACCATGGACGCTTTCAGGGCTGCTAACCAGAGTCTTGGTAGGGGCTGTCTCTTATACACATCTGACGCTGCCGACGAATTAGACGGTGTAGAT
>CALGBN010000220.1 GCA_937877765.1 Candidatus Bathyarchaeota archaeon
ATCTTGTATACTATGTCTGGCTCCATGAGTTCCTGTTTCTCTAATCCGTTTCTGTATCTTGCTCGCAATAATCCCTCTGAGACAAGAATGCTGCTTCCATCTTGTTGAACATCCATCAAGCCAACGAAGAAATCAGTATCAGGGCAATCACTGCTCACATAGAGTTCAGTAACTGGAGCACCAACCACTGAAACTGATTCTGTGAGCGGTTCACTTGTGTAGACTAGATGGTCGTCTCGTCTCAGTAGATACCGTTTGTTAAGTGGGGCTTCTTCACCTGCCCCATAGAAATCGTAGTTTGAGACGGGTTTTGATGGGTTTAATGGGTTGTAGATATAGGTATCTGTTTTGTCTGATTCTGGTTTTTTGACAAGTTTTCCGTTGCCTAGATGGGTGTTTGCTGCTCCATCGCTATCTAAGTAGAGGCTGCTATGTTTGGGGTCCAGTGGCCAATGTTTATCTGTTTTAATCCACTTGTTCTTGTTCATTACATAGTATTTGGTGAGAGGCCAGTCCTTGATGGCATCTTTCTTGTCCTTAAGCCATCTGTCGAACCATGCAAGATGAACATACTTCATCTCCATCTGAGACTCCAACGTGAAATCTACGCCCCCGAGCATCCGTTTAGGGAACCTTGTACCTCCGTGATCCCATGGACCCATTATCATGTATTGTTGAGTCGGGTTTGGTCCATGTTGGACTGCTCCCCGATAGTAGCACATGGCTCCGGGTTGGTCTCCGTCATAGTAGCCGGTGATTGTGAGGGTTGGTATATTGATCTTCTGATAGTCTGCTGGTTTGAAGCTGATACCTCGCCAGAACTTGTCGAGGTCAGGGTGGCTCATCCACTCCTTCCATACAGGTAGCTCTCGTCCAAGTGCCTCTGGCAGGTCTCGTATGGGTAGTATATTGTAGATTCGCTCCCAGTCTGCTGTTGTTCCAGCTAGGCTCTGATTGGTGTGTGATCCAACGAAGTTTAACCACCCGAACATCCAGAGGCAAGGTATCCCGTTAAAATATGGAAACTCTCTCATCCAGTTACCGCCAGTGGCGGTTGGTACGATTGTGGTGAGGTGTGGTGGCTGTTCCTTGGCGGTTGCCCACTGTATCCATCCACGATAGCTACCTCCCATCATACCGAATTTGCCGTTGCTCCATGGTTGTTCTGCTGCCCACTCGATAAGATCGTAGCCGTCTGGGCCCTCGTTGAAGAAGGGGTAAAAGTCTCCTTCACTGTCATAGCGTCCTCTTACGTCGTAGACGATGAATGCGTAGTTGTGTTTGACGAAGAACGCTGCCATGTCTACGTGGCTTTTCATGGTGTTGTCGTATGGTGTGCCTATGACTACTGTGGGGTAGGCTCCTGTAAGGTCTGGTAGGTATATGTCGGCTGATAGATGCACTCCGTCACGCATGGGTACACGTGCATCCCAGATATGTCTCATATTAAAAGAAATGATGTTTACGCTTAATACAGTAATGATAAAGGAGGTTAGTAGAAACCCTTCTTTACTTCACGCGCCAAGTAGCCGTTAGCATCTAAGAAACCCTGAGCTGCTCCATCAGCGATCTCTGTGGCAGCAAGCTGTGCTTCCTCGATTGCTTTCGCTTCATCAATGGTCTGCACCGCTTTGT
>CALGBN010000221.1 GCA_937877765.1 Candidatus Bathyarchaeota archaeon
AAGTTATCGTGCAAACAAGAATCGGCGGAAGAAGAACAAAAAAAAGCCCTACAAGAAGCCTCCAAGATACTCCAAAAAATCCCCGACCAAACCATCACAAAAATAATCCGAGAAAACCGTGACCAAAGATGAACCAAGTAATCGACGCAAGCACTCTCCTAACACTAGTAAAAAAACAACCCAAACAAGCAGCAACCATACTCAAAGAAACCACAACAATACCACTAATCATCTACGAAATAGGCAACGCCCTAAAAACCATGACAACGCATCTAAAACAAATAACCCCAGAAGAAGCCGAAGCCACATTAAGAAACATCCACAAAGCCCTTGAACTCGTAAAAATAACCAATTTAGAAAACTCAAAGACATCAACAATGATCCTCAGAAACAGCATCAAATACAACATAACATACTATGACAGCGCCTATCTTACAGCCGCCATCACCCAAGAAGCAACACTAGTAACAGAGGACAAGAAACTAGCAAAAGCAGCCAAAAAAGCAAGATTACCCACCAAAACAAGTCAAGACATGTAAAAACAAAATCTCCCTAAGTATACTCCTACAACCAATTACAATCTAGAAACTTATCTAAACCAACTTTATACATGCATTTTACTCCTAGACTAGTTGGCATATTCTTTAAACCCCAATTGATAAACATCCACCAAACACCCATCACTGGACACCGGGAAATCGTTAATCATCGATAACACACCACCAACAAAAACAAGAAACCAAGTAAAACCGCCCAGTAAAATAACCAAACAACAACAGAAGCTACTACATCAACGAGACCGGCTGGATCACCATAAAACAAAAACAAGACGAGACCATCCAGATAGAAACACCCCACCCACAAGTCTACAAATACACGTCCTACACTGAACCCGTCTGGGATAAGATAATCATCGAATTATCATCGCCAAATCCCCGAATAGACACAGGAACCCAAGCCCCCATAATCATCCATGCTTACTATCAAAGCGACGGCCAAGAATTCAAAGGCGACATACAGTACTCCACTAACCTAACACAAGACCAAGCCACCAGCCAGATAATCACAGCCACCTCAATCACCGAACACGAGTATGGTTTAACCGGCTTCACCTCAAACAAAATCCAACAAACATGGGACCACATAACCATCACAGAAACAGGAACCACAGAACCCAACCCATCCCCCGGAGAATCAACAATCTACTGGGCACGAGCCATATACCAATACGACTCCAAACCATTCAACGAAACAACAGGCACACTATACATAGAAGACAACCCCATGAGCTGGTCTACAATGAACAACAGATGGGAATACACTTATACACAAAACATAGAAACCACAATAAACCCCAAAATCACCCAAGCCCAAGACAACCTCTACGGATTAACAAAAATACAAGACACCACCAACCCTGTTACCATCCAATACAAATCAAGCGGAATACCTGGATATTCAAAACTCCACATCGCACTTACCATGATAATATTATCCATTTACTACAACAAAAAACAGTCACAAAACAAATAAATTTCTCCCTAAAATACCCACCAGTAGACGGCAACAACCAATAAACCAAACCAATACAAAACTATACCCAATGAGCCATAAGAAAGGCGTCTGCATCTACGCATGGCGATGCCTAAGATACAAAAAACACGCCGCATCATGCAACATCGAAGCAGGAGGCCCCTTCTGCGGCGACTGGAGACGCTTCAACGGCCAAATCAAACAAAAACCATAAAACCCACCTACATACCAACCATACCTACCCAAACTAAGTTCCAACACTATTTACCAGCATTAAACAATCAATATAAAACAAAGACCCATGATCCCAGCATGGAATCATCATTAGACACAGTATCAAACAACAGTATGGGCTTCGGTACCGGCATAGACTGGAATAACACCGAGATCGAGAAAAACGCCACAATGTTAATCAGATTACTAGGACTTCACGAGGCGGGCACCCTCTCACCCGCAGTTTTCAATAATATCGCAAAAAAATACAGCTCCAAGCTTGAGGGCAGTCTAGGTCTCTGGAAACAGTACTACAACATACAGGAAAGAGAAGCCGACATCTACGGATCAGAACTCAACAGAGCCATGGAACAAAACGCCACCCTCACCGCTCGCCAACGAATAGGCGACATCACCATGGAAGAATACGATCTAAAACAAGCAATGATCCAGTGGGATATAGAGAACAACAAAGACAAGGCAAATATAGCAAAGAGAACCTCGACAAACTCAATAAACTACATGATACACTGGACAACGAGACCCGGGAATCCATCAAACAAATAGCCACCACCACAATAGAAACCGAGATAGAACCAGAGCTATCCACAACAATAACGCAGAGCTTCACCCTACTTGACGAAATAATCAATTAATTTGACCTCAAAAAAAATAAAAAAACGAGCCATCAAAAACCCATTCTTATCCTATTATGATTTTTATACTCAACTGTTCAATATATTCTGATGATTTATGCTTAACAGTATACTCATAATCGGCTCAGCGGGAAGCGTAGGACATGACATGATATACCAAATAGCCGCCATGAACACACCAATCAAAGTCATAGGAGCCGACATCAATCACGAGAAAGGAAAATACGAGATAGAAGAAGCACTCCACGTAGCACACAACCTAGGCAACTACCCCCAACTAAGCTACGAGCCCCTCAACCTATTCGACATAGAAGCAACAACAGAGTTCCTAGAGACCAATAAACCCCGTGTCATCTGTAACCTCGCAAGCTTAGGAAGCTGGTGGGTAAGAAGAAAACTCTCACCAGAAGACTACGCCAAGGTAGGACCAAGCGGACCATGGATACCAAACCACCTGACCCTGGCTCAAAAGCTCATGGAGGCCGTACAGAAATCAGGTATAGAGACCAGTGTAGTCAATGGCGCCTATCCTGACGCCGTCAACGTGATACTAACAAAACTCGGTTACAATCCTGTCTGTGGCGGAGGAAACATGGACCTCGGGCTCAGCAGGGTGAAAAGAATCATCGCCCGAACCGAAAAAACACCCTACAACAGTGTACAGGTTTATGGAGTGGGTCACCATGGAGCCTATTACCGGGCACGAATGGGTGGACCTTTCTATGCCAAGATATTGCTGGATGGAGAGGACATTACCGACAGGTGGCCCAACGAGAAGATAACCAAACATTACAGGGAGGCGGGTTACGGTGTTGTTACTCAGCTTCACGATAATCTCGTTGACCAGATGAGAACCGCAAGCAGCTTCCTCAAACACGTGTTAGCCATCTACTATGACACCAAGGAAATACATACATGTGTGACTGGGGTTGAAGGCCTACCAGGCGGCTACCCAGCGAGATTAAGCCATAAAGGCGCAGAGATTGTTCTTCCAGGTATATCCCGTGACGAAGCAGTTAGAATTAACCGAGAAGGCGCCTTAATCGATGGTATCAAGGAGATAAGAAACGATGGAACCGTAGTTTTCTGTGAGGAAAACGTGGAACACATGAGAAAGGTTCTCGGATACGAGTGCACCGAGCTACACCCAGAGGAATCCTATGAACGCGCACAGGAACTGGATAAGCTCCTACGTAAACGAACCGGAGAAGCCTAGAGTTTCTCAGCTATCTCTATAC
>CALGBN010000222.1 GCA_937877765.1 Candidatus Bathyarchaeota archaeon
GCAAAGAAAACACTCGCCTACATATTCGCATCAACAAGCGGACTAATCATCGAAGTATGCAGCTGCACCATCCTACCACTATTCGCCGGAATATGGAAAAAAGGCGCAGGATTCGGACCAGCAATTACCTTCCTATTCGCAGGACCCGGCATCACACTACTCAGCACCCCACTAACAGCACAAATACTAGGCACAAGATTCGCGGTAACCAAACTAATTCTCAGCATCATCATGGCAATCGCAATCGGCGTAGCCATGGAGTACACCTTCCCAGAAACACGAGATCCAACCAAACGAGACGGCTTTATCAAGGTAAAACCAATTGGAGAACGCACGACACAACAGACACTGCTATTCTTCACAGTCCTAACCCTCATAATGATAGCAGGAACCGCGCCAGTAGACCTAACACCAAAGCTCGTCCTAGTCGCAGTCTTCTCAGCAATAACCATCCTACTAGCCCGACGCTACTATGAACCAGACGAAATCAAACAATGGATGCAAGAAACAACCGTATTCATGAAACAGATATTCCCAACACTACTAATCGGCGTATTCCTATCAGGCGTACTCAAACCACTAATCCCACAGACACTAATCGCAGACCTCGCAGGACAAAACACATTATTCGCAAACACCGCCGCAGCACTATTCGGAACCATCGCATACTTCCCCACACTAGTCGAGGTCCCAGTCGCTAAGATGTTCCTAGACCTGGGCATGCACGAAGGACCACTGATGAGCTACCTGCTAGTTGACCCAGGCGTCAGCCTACAAACACTCATGGTAGTGAACAACATCATCAAGCCAAAAAAGACCATAATGTACGCCTTCTACATGCTAGCAATCGGTATCATCATGGGTTACCTGTATGGAGCACTAATGTGACCAAAAATGAAAGACCTGAAAATACTCGGAACAGGCTGCCCAAAGTGCAGAAAACTCGAAGCAATGGTACGCGAACACGTAACCAAACAAGGAATAGAGGCTGAGATCAGCCACATAACAAACCTAGATGAGATAATGGAATACGGCGTCATCGTGACACCAGCCCTTGTCGTAGACAACGAGATCAAGATAAGCGGCAAACTCCCATCCGAAAAAGAACTAATCGAAGCACTATCTTAGCTTCTATAAACCCATTTTTTTCGCAAGTTCTTCACTGATTAATCCAGTCATCTCAGCGTCAATAGCATCTATCACATTATAGATATGAGGATCAGTCACCTCATAGAACATCCGGACACCATCACGACGAGACCGTATCAAACCAGCCTCCTCCAACAACCGCAGATGCCTTGAAACAGTAGGCTGACTCTGATCAATAACA
Organism: Candidatus Bathyarchaeota archaeon; assembly: GCA_937877765.1. Taxonomy (GTDB): domain Archaea; phylum Thermoproteota; class Bathyarchaeia; order TCS64; family TCS64; genus RBG-16-57-9. The sequence continues at coordinate 1,331 of CALGBN010000222.1, forward strand.
GGAACGATCTCACACTGGCATAGTTCACCATCACGCAACATCTCAAGTATCTTCAGCCTGTTGGTGTCACTGATTACCTTGAATATTCGTGTCTTGAACTCAAGTGTCCTCTCATCCGGTAATCTGATCTGCTTCTCAGTCAACTCACAAGCCAATAACATATTACAATATTTAAATCCTTAAATAAATCCGTCTCACTGCAATCTGAGACCAGAAATGACCGAGAAAAACCTCAGCACATTCGAAAAATACCTCGCAGTATGGGTAGCAGTATGCATGGCAGCCGGACTCATTCTAAGTCAAACATTACCCGGGCTCAGTCAGACATTAAATAACTGGCAGATACGCGGAATCAGCGTACCTATCGGAATCTGCCTCTTCCTGATGATGTATCCCGCTTTACTCAATCTTCAACTCAATGAACTCAAGAAGCTAATGAAAAACCCCAAACCCATCTTCCTCACCATCATCAGCAACTGGATCATCGCACCAATAGTAACCATGCTACTAGCACGAGCCTTCCTAACAGGCTACGATCAACTAATCGTCAGCCTAATCCTACTAGGATCAAGCCCATGCACCGCCATGGTGTTGGTCTGGGGAAGCCTAGCAGAAGGCAATCAAGAGCAGAACATCATCAACACGACACTAAACACCATCACAATCATGGTACTCTACGCCCCAGTGGTCAGCCTACTGACAGGCATACAAAACATACCCATCGACAGAGGACTATTGGCTATCAGCGTCATAGTATTCATCGGAGCACCCATGCTCCTCGGATACATCAGCAAAAAATACATCACTTCCACAAAAGGCGCAGAATGGTTCAACGAGACCTACAGACCAGCAGTAGGCAAGATCAGCATAGCCGCCTTGCTAACCACGTTGGTGGTTCTCTTCAGCCTCAACGGAGATGTATTACTGACCAATCCGGGTTTGATGGTTAAAGTCAGCACACCACTGATTCTAGGCTTCATAATAGTAGTCGGCTACAACCTCGTAGCAACCAAGTTAGCTGGACTCGCATACAAGGAAGGCATCATCAGCGTAATCATCGGCAGCAGCAGCCACTTCGAGATCGCTATCGCCACAGCCATCAGCCTCTACGGAGTAGGCTCACAAGCAGCGCTAGGCACCACAATGG
>CALGBN010000223.1 GCA_937877765.1 Candidatus Bathyarchaeota archaeon
AAGCAGAAGACGGCATACGAGATGTAGAGAGGTCTCGTGGGCTCGGAGATGTGTATAAGAGACAGATATATATCTTCAAGTGAAATGGCAAAACTAACCACCAAAAACATCACATTCATAGCCATAATGGCAGCCCTCGGAAACATACTATCCATGATCACCACACAGGTAGGAGCCTTCGCACCAAACATACCCGTAGGACCAATACAAGTAAGCCTTGCACTAGACATCAGCCACTTAACCACCTTCATCGCCGCATTGTTCGGAGGACCAGCAATAGGCGGAATAACAGGCGCAGTAGGAGGACTGGTTGCCGCTTTTGAGTTCGGGTTCAGTAAGGGAAACCTTGTAACAGGCATCGGGTTACCGTTGGGAAAGGCACTGACTGGGTTAACCGCTGGTTATCTATTCAAAAAATACGAGGTAGATTCTTTCATGAAAGCTTCTGCTTTGACTGTACTTGCATATATCCCGGAGGCGTTGCTGACCCTTATACTGTTCAGATACCTGTTGCCCGTGGTTTCCGGTCTCCAAGTCGGCATAGCCACACTTGTAGCAATACAGATCATCGTGAAGGCGTTCTTTGAGATGATTCTACTTGGTTTCCTGTTGATCTCCTTGACGCGAAACGCTGGATTCAATGAAACCATCAAAAGATATTTCCGGTAAACCAATAAACACAGGCACAATAATCACACTATGCCCAAACCCATAGAGGAACTGAAAAAATATCTACAAGAAAACGGATTAACCAGAATAGAGTTCCACGGAACCAGTTATGCATGGGGATTCAGGGAAAACGAGCCCATCATCGCATTAATCAACGAAAAAGACCCGGGAATAGCTTTCCAGTCTATAATGAGCCTATACTGGGCTTCAGCGGACTATATCACAAAACCATGGTGTCTACTAATTGAAACAGAAAACATACCATCCCACCAAAGAAACATGCTAGATAACCTAGCTAGCCAGTACAACATAAAACAAGTATCAGAGGACACGATATTCGATACGGCGAGAAAACAGCTTGAATACCTCATAGACATTCTAAATGAGTACATTCCAGAGAACTCCGAAAGACCCCTTCAGGATCTAGGGGAATCAATCAAGAACTGGAGACAAGAAAAACCAGCGAAAGAATACATCTACAAGGCACAAATCGAGACAGGAAATATAGACATATACAAAGAAAACAATGTACTCACCCCAAACCGGAAAACAATACCACTAACTGCAACATCAGGCGACAAACGAGTAGAAAGCATACTCCCAAGACTGGTCGAAGCAGAGAAAAACCTAGTCTTTGACACCGAGCATAGGAATCTTCCAATGGTCTTCAAACTGATAATAGGTGAAGATTCAAGACTCATAACCCGATTTGAAGCAGATAAGGGAAACATCATTGAAGCAGCCGGTTTCTGGGAGCTATATCATGCGTTTAATGAGTCGAAAAGGCTAGCATTTATAGAGCCAAACACAGGAGATATTTTGTTCGACTGTACGAGGATTGATGATGACCACAGAGATGACTGAAAAAATCGATGAATACATCGATAAATTCATTGCATCTGATCTCGTATTAATAAAAATCAAGGAAGAAAATTACCCAATAAACAGTCTAAGAAGAATTTTCCTTCAACGCATAAAGGAAAGAAAAATTGAGAACATAACCTCATACACATTCCTAGGCGAACTATATCTAGAGAAAATCTAAGCAACAGGCTCAGAGACATCTGCACTTGGTTTAACCTTATTCAACTCAGCTAAATCAACAGTAACCCCAATGGAAAAAGCCACAAAATTAACCTCCGCCTCCAGATCTATGGCACTAATCATCTCTTTAGGCATCTGCTGAGTAATATCCTTGGAAACATTAAGCATCAGGTTCACCAAGCTACTCATAGACTCCGTAACCTTTTCCTGAATAGCAATATTAGATGCACGAGCAGAAACAAGCTTAGCCCGATCCGAGATCGAGCTGGTTACAGAAGATAACCCCTTCTGAGCCTTCTGACCAATGTTCTGAACCTGATTCTTTAATGATGTAGCCACAGACGACCCAGGCGTATCAGGATTTACAGTAACCGTAATAGCGTCAGCATCAAACAAGTTACAGCCACATTCGGGGCAAAAAGCATACTCCTGATCATGTTCAGTACCACAGACTGGACAAACAAAGATAGCCATACCCAAAAATCATTGTTAAAAGGATAAAATATTATAGAAAAAGAAAATTATTGAGCTAGGTTAATCCATGCTTCGACATTCGCAGGAGTAGGAGGTCGTTTCGTAATCTCGTTCTCCTCGTTCGTCTTTATGAGTTTCTCGTATAGAGTCTCAGGTTTTTCAGCCACAAGTTTTGCTTTCGAAGTGATCCCAGCTGCTCTTAGTAGTTTCTGGTAAGTTGGACCTACACCTTTGAGGGTGTCCAAGTCATCAACTTCTTCAACTACGGTTTCTGGTTCAGATGCCTCTACTGGCTCTGATTCTTCTTTGGGTGGCTCTTCTTCTGTTGTGTTGAATATTTCTGCTGTCTTTTCGATAATCTTAATGTTCCTGTCTCTTATACACATCTGACGCTGCCGACGAATTAGACGGTGTAGATCTCG
>CALGBN010000224.1 GCA_937877765.1 Candidatus Bathyarchaeota archaeon
AGCTGCCTCGATTCCGCTGGCGTTTGCCGCCGCGTTCTCGAATGCGTTATGGAGCCATGGTACGTTCCAGCTTGTGAACGGGAAGATAGTGGTAGCTACCTCTAGGCAACCTGTGGCGTTTGTGACTATTGTGGGTATGTCGGCTGATGCCTTCATGATCATCCTGCCGATGATTGGGTGTGCGCAGCCCGCGCATAGCCTGTGTCCACTCATCAAAGTGTCCTTGATGCTCGCTGCTTCTTTCAGTGTTAGTCTATCCGCCATCTTATTCACCTCTTACTCCTATGGTTGTCAATAGTTTGTCCACCTTGCCGGTCTTCTTGATCTTTAGCATATCCTTGTATGCCTGTTTGATCATGTCTGGGCTGACATCTCTACCACCTAAGCCGACGACATAGTTTTTCATCATGGGCTTCTCCTTGTCGTGGTAGTATGTGGTCATAAGTTCCTCCATCAATGGGCTCGCAGGTGCACCGAAACTGAGGCACTTCTCCATTACGCCCAAGACGGGTACTTTTCCTACTGCTTTCTTGATGGCTTCAGAGGGGAATGGTCTGAATAGCCTGAGCTTTATCATTCCTGCCTTGATGCCTTCCTCGCGCAGTTCATCAACCACGTATCTGATGGTGCCCACCATTGAGCCCATACCGATGAGAGCTACCTCGGCGTCCTCCATCATATATGGCTCAACGTAATCGTACTTGCGTCCGCTGACCTCGGCCCATTCCTTGTCAATATCCGTGATATACTTCAGGGCTTCCTCCATCGCCTCTACTTGGTGAATCTTGTGCTCAAAGTAGAAGTCCTGTAGGTCCAGTGGCCCCATGGTCAGTGGCATCTCAGGGTTTAGCCTGAACTCGCCCTCGCCAAGGTGTCCCTCAACCTTGATGAATGGTCGCTCACCGACGAACTTATGAACAGTCTCATCATCGAGGGTCATCACGTTCTCCATTGTGTGGCTCAAAGTGAATCCGTCCAAACAGACCATAATAGGTAGCTGTACCTTCAGATGCTCCGCCATCCTCCAAGCCGCGATACTGGTATCATATACTTCCTGAGCGTTCTCACAGTAGATCTGAATCCATCCGCTGTCCCTTGCGCCCATGCCGTCGCTGTGGTCATTGTGAATGTTGATTGGTCCGCTAAGCGCCCTGTTTGCTAGCGCCATAACGATTGGCAGCCTTAAGCTTGAGGCGATATAGACTATCTCCCACATCAAGGCTAATCCGTTTGCAGCAGTAGCTGTGAATGCTCTTGCGCCTGTAGCTGATGCGCCTACGCTTGTACTCATGGCGCTGTGCTCAGACTCGACTGCAACGAACTCGGTATCTACCTCACCGTTTGCAACATACTCGCTGAATCTTTCTACTATGATTGTCTGTGGTGTGATTGGGTAAGCCGCAACTACGTCTGGGTTGACCTGTTTCGTAGCGTAAGCTACCGCCTCATCACCGTTTAGTCCCATTAGTTTCTGTTTTGCCATTATTTTCTCACCATCTCTATGCATTTGACTGGGCACTCCTTAGCGCAGATGCCGCAGCCTTTACAGTAGTCAAGATCAGGTTCAGTATAGCCGTCCTCACGCATGAGAATCGCGCCCTCAGGACAGAAGAAGTGACACAAGGTACACTTTGTACACTTACTATGATCGATCTTGGGGGCCTCAACTCCCCAGTCACCGGTCTTGTAATCCATACTGCTCTTGTAGCTTACCGCTCCCTTTGGAAGCTCTTGCCATGTTCGCTTACTCATCCTTGCTTAACCTCCTCATACGCCTTCTTGACGAGCTCCGCGTTTAGCTCGCTGATCTTACCGCCAAAACGCTCCTTGACAACTTGTACAATACTATCAAGCTTGACTACACCAGTTGCTTTTACTACTGATCCAAGCATAGCGGTGTTCGTGATAGGCCTACCCAGCACGTCAATCGCCAATGTTGTAGCATCAACTGTCCAAGTCTCAATGTCTTTTAGTCCAAGGGTATCAAGAATTTCTTTAGCTGTTTTATCGGTGTTTACAATAAGTATTGTTCCCTTCTTTATGCCATCGGAGACAGATGGACCCAGCAATGTGGGGTCAAGAACCACTACCACATCTGGTTCATAGATGCTTGAGTGTATCTGTATCTTTTCGTCGCTAATACGCGTAAACGCAGTAATAGGCGCACCAGCGCGTTCAGGTCCGAAGGCAGGGAAACTCTGAATATTCTTCTCCTCGTTTAATCCTGCTTGCGCGAGAAGAAGTGAGGCAGTCCAAGCTCCTTGGCCGCCTCGGCCGTGGAACCTTACCTCATATATCTTGGTGGTCAACCGTTTAAACCTCTCATATCGTAGTCCTGTGCCATATTAAACCTCTACGGTTTCACTATTTTCCCAACTTTTTCCGAATAGCATTCAGTTCATCACGCTTTTTCTTAGCCATTTGACCAGAAGCCTCAGCGTAACGGGAAAATTCCCATCCTAATGCCTCATAGGCGAAATTTATGCCTCTCGAGGATGAGACCAGTAAACCTTCCCCCTTACTGTTAGTACCGTACTTGAGGGCCGTCTCTGGGTCACCCCCTTGAGCACCCAGCCCGGGGGAAAGTATCAGGGTCTCTTCTCCGATTATTTCCCTTATCTCTTTCAGTTCTTCGCTAGCCGTACATCCCACTACATACCCGTTTGAACCATGCTCAAAAGCATCTCTTGCGAGTCGCTTGTAGAACTTTTCACCATCCATCAACCTACTCTGATAGTCATGGGTACCGGGGTTACTCATCCTGCATAACGCGAATATTCCCTTCTGCTTCTCCTCGCTCCAGCGGTATATAGCGTCAACACCGTTCTCATAACCCGGGAAGGGACTGAATGTAACCGCATCAAAGCCTAGTCTGTCTATCCAGTAGAGCCCTGCGTCAATTGTGCTACCAATATCACTTAGCTTGATGTCAAGAAGAGCGAGACTGTTTCCCTCACGTATCTTTTCCGCGATCTCCTTCAACGCATCATATCCAAGTGCATAGACTAGAAACTGGGCGTTTGGCTTTATCACAGGCGCGTAGGGCGTCACCGCATCGATCATATTCAAACAATACTCTTTGAGAGCCTCCGCCGCACCCTTTTCTCGAATAAATTTCATTGGAATAGTAAACTTGTCCCGCATATCGGCTGTCGCGGGGTCAACTCCCACACATAGAAAACTATCCTTTGCTCGGCTGAGTTCAAGATATTTTTCCACGAATTTTCGTCCTAACATCTCTCTATATCTGATCACGTTATGCCTTTAAATCCCCTATCCATCTAACAATAGAGGAGTACTATGAGCAGCGAACAGGAAACAAAAAAACTACTCCAGTTCCGGGAAAGCATGGAGCAACGAATACAAGAACTAGAACAAGAAATGAGTAACCTACAAACCGCCATGGCTGAGATGGATAAACTCATAGTAAACACAGGATTCAGAACCTTCACAACCGCTGATAAACTCGTAAAAGAAGATGAACCGGTCCAAACTGAATCTAATAACGAGGCCGAGAACGAAGAAGACGAGTTAAGCATCACAAGTAAAGACGGAACAGTCCTTGGCGCCATGCAGATTGAGAATCATACAATTATCTTTACACCAGAGGAGCCCTTTGAATTTACTCTCGATATACCCCCGTTTGAAAGTTTCCTAATAGAACGAGTACTAGACAATATGCGTAAAACCGACCAAGAACGGTCAACAAACGGTGAAATAGACCCCGGTGAGATACTGGAATACGAGATCAGCGACGAAGATGGAAAACTTGTATCATTAACCATCCATAACTATGGCGGAGAACGAAGACTCAGAGAAATAAACAGCAGCATTCGCTGGACCTTCGACAAGATGTACGATAAACTCACCCAAGGCTAATCTTTAATCTATAGAAAATCTATTCCTATTTATGGCTGAAGAGTACAAGGATAACCCAATCTGGCACATACTCGTGGAAACCGCCCAGAAGTTACCACTGTACCACGCCCACCTCAACTACACAAAAGACGTAATCCTTCCTGAAGACAAGAAGATCACTCCCGAGGAACTGAGTCAAAGACTGGATATAAGCCTCGGAGAGGCTATTGTAATATTATCTGAGATAAACGGGGATTAAACCACGTAACGATATCCTTCGTATCGTCCAGCGGTCTCGCTTTTCTGAATAACCCTCACAACATCACCGGGGTTTGCACCAATAATGATGCTGATGGGGTCGCTTGCCTTGACCCATGGGAACTGATAAGGCTCAGCGTGATATTTCTCCGCAATCGAGTCTCTTTCCTCTTTACTCAAGATTTCATGAAGTGGAACCAGTGCGTGCTCAAAGATATCAAAGGTCGGAAGACTCTTTGGTATTAACTCAATCGACATTTCTGGGGCATTACTTCGTGCACTGTAGGTGTACTTTCCGTCACCTACGATTATACCGCCATCTACTCCTTCCGCCTCTATCTTGTCCCTAAGCTCCCTAATGTAAGCAATACCGATTGTCTTTAGGTCGAGGAGTATTTGCATAAGATACTTCTCATCGCCCTTACTCAGACGATAGATAATCACATTATCCTCACCTTTCTCGACAGAATCAACCGTCATATTACGATACTTGATAATCAAAGCAGCTCTCTTCTCTTCAAGAGTCTTGGCTTTCTCTAATGTGGCCATTTACCTCGCCTTTACCCTTTTTACAATTGGTGCTCGTACTTTTCTGAATATTCTATATCCACAGTAGGGACACCTGAAGCTAATGTAGCGCTGTAGGTCCTTGTAGGGAACCCTTCGTGCGCATTTTATACACTCGTATACTGGTCCCTCTGTATGCATTGTTTCAATACCATCATCGGCGGACATATTAACGACCCTAAGATAACTCTAAACCCTCTCATTTAAAGTTACTATTTTTATCTACCGTAAAACCATGCCATAAACCATTCTTTCACTGGCAACGCCTGTAATTTCAACTAATCTGACATCCCCTGCACCAATATTATCGCTCTTAACAAGAACAACTGGACCATGCAGCATAGGATAGGCAACCCAGAAACGCTGATCCCGGTCATAACGCTCAGCAACAACAACTTTCACGCGATCCCCCACAAGCTCCTGCTTCTGCCCCATATTCGCCTCCAAAGATGCATCATAGATACGCTTACTCAAAGGGTCTTGACTCGCCGGCGCACCAGAAGGACATTGGGTAAAGGAAGACGAGGGTAAACTCATAAAACGATAAAGAATAACCCGATCTGATCCCGCTCGCATGCTGGCGTCTATCATCTTTACTGTTTCTTCCACCGTCTCACTGGTCTGACCCGGTAAACCATGAATAAAGTAAACATATGGTTTCATGCCCGCCTCTTTCAGTCGCCTCAAAGAAACAAGAGTCTCCGATGGTGTATCAGGTCTACCCAATAACCGACTATGCTCATCAGAACCTGTCTCAAACCCAACGCTAACCGGCGTATCTCTAAGATATTTACCTAATATCGCTGCAGCTCTTTCTGTTACCAATGCAGCTTTGATGTTTTCTATCATTATCGACGCGTTTCCAGAAGCAACCTGTGGAAGCCCTGTTAAACCCGATAATAATTCCTCTAATGCTTCATAGTTTGGTTCAGGGCTCCTTGGATCAGTCAGAGGCTCAGGCACAACAAGCTTCTCTCTCTCATAATCAAGAAAACCCGGAGCGCTTAGAACAATTCTATGAACCCCCAGCGCCAATAGCTCCTTTGTCTCTTCGATTATCAACTTGCTTGGTCTACTTTTAGGCGGTCCATACAGACTAGGAACGCTGCAATACCCACATCCAGGTGGAATCCCCACTGGGCAATCATATCTCTCGGTTAAACCCGCTTCAGTACATAGTTCACAAAAAGTGCATGCCCCGCCAATCGGGCCAATTCGTGCTCTATTGAAGTTACTACATCCCCTAATTGCCTCGATATAGACTCGGGCTGATTTGTATAATGGGTAACTGGTTATGGTCTTTGTAGACGGGGGATATTCTTTGTATACCTCTTTTGGTTGAAGGGGTCTAAGCGGATTAACAGTGATTTTCTTCTTAATACGATAACTAATCCCCCTTATCTCCTCCAAGTTATCCGGGAAAACGCCATCACCTAAGCCTCCATCAAGCAACTCAACCAAAGTATACTCTCCTTCCCCTGTAACGGCAATGTCTCCGCCTGTCCTACGTAGCACTCGTTCCGGTTCTGAGGCTGCTGGTCCACCGATGATCACTGGTCCATCGTGGTTTTTTCTCCATTTTCGTATAGATCTCTGTATCGCCGGAACATCACTGGTCATACCACTGATCAATAAGACATCATAATCATCGACTCTACCTCCGAGATATTGTTCAACCGGACTAATCTCGGGTTCAAAGCCCTTCGCCTCTAATACACCTGCAATTGCTCTCGGACCCGCTCCAATAACATCCCTTGTTGTGAGTCTAACACCTTTACCAGATGCAAGCGTATCAACGATTAGAGGCTTCACATCGGCAAAGAGTATGCGAGATGAATAAACCTTGGGGGTAATTTCATTAAGTAAAGAAGCCTCTTCATAATATCCATGAATATACCGGTTACTCTCATAGGGGCAATGTCCCTGAGCTTCGCTATCACTTACCTCATGGTTCCAGCCTTCAACAATTACATGCACTCCATCGGGGTAGTTGGCTCTGATATAATGAAGAAAGATAAGAAACCGATCGCCGACATGGGGGGCCCCGGAGTAATAACTGGGTTTCTTCTCGGAGTCTTCTTCTATATTGGTTTAGAGATTTTTATCACAGAGAGATTAATGGGACTTGTGAATATTCTAGCATGTCTATGCACAGTCTTGATGATCTCCCTCATTGGTATATTCGATACATTAACCGCCCTAGTCAAAAAACGTGAGGGTGAAGGCGAGTTTGAGCAATACAAAAAGATTGGAATACCCCGCTGGCTCTACTTCTTTATCCCATTACCCGCAGCCGTTCCATTAATGGCTGTAAACGCAGGTATCAGCAAATTAACACTGCCTTTTATAGGAAGAGTGGATTTTGGTGCAGCCTACCCCTTGCTACTTGTTCCATTTGCGATTCTTTGCTGCAGTAATGCAACTAATTTCCTAGCTGGATTCAACGGCTTAGAGGCTGGCATGGGGTCAGTAGCGCTCCTCAGCCTAGGAATCTATGCCTTGAGACAAGGACAATTGAACGCAGCAATGATAGCGTTATGCTTCGCGTTTGCCCTCATTGCTTTTCTACGATACAACTGGTATCCTGCCTCTGTTTTCCCCGGTGACTTGAATTACACTATTGGCGCTGTCTACGCCGGGGTTACTGTAATTGGTAACATGGAAAAATTCGCAATCCTCTGCTTCATGCCATACATCTTAGAGGCTTTCCTCAAAGCAGCATCTAGGTTCGAAGCAGAAAGCTATGGAATACTACAAGAAAATGGAACCGTAAAACCACGCGAGAAAAAAATACGTGGACTTACCCATCTAGTCATGAGTATGGGGGATTTCACAGAGCCACAGGTTACAACAATACTGATAGGTTTAGAGGTTATGATATGCGTGTTAAGTTTCCTCGTAATAGGGTACATTTAATTGGTTTATCGGTGTCTTTAAATTGGTCGCATGAGGGATGGTTTAACTATGCAGTTCAGCGAAATGGACAGTAAAGAACGCGGTGTACTATTTGCATCATTATTCTTGGCGTTGATTGTCTTTGGTTCCGCGACTTATTTGTATCTTAATCCTCCTGTTCAGGTTATAGAAGTAAAGATTTTTGATACTTATCAGAAAAATGATATTACTACTATCTGGACATATGGCGCTGGTAAACTTCGTCTTTATGGACTATATGACATAGAAATCGATGAAACATATCGAATTACCTATCAGAGCCGTAGTAGAAATAACGCTGAAATCGTATTAAACGTTGAAAAAATAAGTTAAAGTTGAGCCTATGAGGCGTCTTATCGATAGTCATGCGCATATTGATGGTTTCAACGACCCAGAGACCTTGATGAAAACTAGTAGGAATGCTGGGGTAGATGGGGTCGTCTGTGTTGGTGGCGATATAACCTCTAGTAAATATTCTCTTGAGGTGGCTCAACGTTTTCCCGGGTTTTATTTTCCAGCTATCGGGGTTCATCCAGCGAATATCTTGAAGAATGATCTCGATGAAGCATTATTGTTTCTCAGAGAGAATCTAGATAAATGTGTAGCACTGGGGGAGGTTGGGCTTGATTATGCATATGATTTCGCGAAGCCCAAGGACGTGCGAAAAAAGATGCGGGAGTATCTTGGCAAACTTCTTGAGCTTGCAACTGAAAACGATCTTCCAGCGTCTATCCATAGCCGATCTGCTTACAAAGATACTCTTGAATTGGTTATGGAGGCTGATGTGAAGGCTGTTTTTCACTGGTATGATGGTCCGCTTCACACGCTAAAGGAACTTCTTGATGCTGGTTACTATGTTTCAGCCACTCCCGCTGTAGAGTATAGTAAAGGGGTGCAGGCGGTGATGCGTGAGGCGCCTCTCGAAAGAATACTTTTGGAAACCGATAGCCCGGTGTTTATGAGAAGTCTAGGGCGGGAGAATACGCCTCTTGACGTGGTTATTGTGGTTGATGCTTTGGCTGAGTTGAAGAACCTTGATCGCGATGAGGTGGCTAGGGTTACTACTCGTAACACTGAGACTCTTTTTGGGTTGGATTAGGGACAAGCCCTTTAGGTGATGTTGGGGTTTCTCTGTGGTATGAGGGTTAGTTTCACGGTTATTGGCGATCCTGTTCCTAAGGCGAGACCACGTACTGTTCGTAAAGGTGGCCGTACTTGGAGTTATACTCCGAAAAAGGTGACCAAGTGGGAGGATGCTGTGCGGGAGGAGGCTGGGAAGTTTTTTGATGAACCGTTTAATGGGCCAGTTGCATTGATTTTAACGTTTTTTTTGAAACGACCTAAGAGTAGACGTAAGGAGAATTATGTGGTTACTACTCCTGACTTGGATAATCTTGAGAAGGCGTTTCTGGATGGCTTGAATGAGGTTGCTTATATGGATGATAAGCAGGTTGTTGTGAAAAACGCTGTTAAACGGTATATTGTTTCGGGGGAGCCTCGTGTGGAGGTTACCGTGGTTCCATTACGGAATCAGTTGAGCTTAGATTCTTTCTGAGCGATAAGGTTTTAGAGTAGGTATGGGTTCTTTTGTGGCTAGTGCAGGGGTAGCCAAGTGGACTACGGCGCCAGTCTTGAAAACTGGTTCCCACCCGGGACCATGGGTTCGAATCCCATTCCCTGCGCCATTCACCACATTCCCTGTGTCTAGTCCAGAGAACCCATGAGTTCGCCCTAAATTAATCATGTTTTATATCAAAAGGTAGGGCATAAGTTTCATTATTCATACTGATGGATGAGGATATTTTAGACTGTTCTAGCATAAAGGTTATTTGAGCATAAAGTTCGTTATCTTTTGTATAAATAACTGTATGGTCAGTAATAGGGAATCTTCATTATTCTCATTCTCTCAACTGCCTCAAACATACTATCCGTACTAATCAGAAACCCTCCAGACACTCCGTTTATAGCAATGGATCTATCACTAGGCACTACTATTCCATGGTTCACATTCCTATTCCTAGTATCAATAATAGAGGAAACCGGTTGGAGAGGCTACGCATTACCAAGACTACTATCTCACTACAGTCCACTTGTATCATCGCTTATACTCGGGGCAGTCTGGGCAACATGGCACATACCATTATTCCTAATACCGGGCACATGGCAAAACGAAATCGGCTTCATGACCCCTGCATTCATCAGCTATATGCTCCAGCTACTTCCACGAACATACATCATGACATGGACCTATCTCCGCACGGGAAACAACCCGGCATCAGCAGTACTCTACCACCAACTCACAAACATGACAGGCGAACTATTAGACGTCACCAGTAGAGCCGATCTCACAAGATTTGCCATCGAGATAATAGTGTCATTAATTCTTCTTATGGTCTAAACTTGCTTCCGTTTATAAACCATAAAATCGTTCATAATATGATGTATTTTGTTCTCTAAGCCTCGTGTAGTAATCAGTAAGTGCATTGAGTTTGAACCCTTCAGATACAATCCTCAAGAAATCGATGCTGTCATTGCTACTCATTCTCATATTGACCACATAGGAAGAATCCCAAAGCTAGTAAGAGAAG
>CALGBN010000225.1 GCA_937877765.1 Candidatus Bathyarchaeota archaeon
GAACAGTATCTCTGTGAAAACCGTCAGCATTGATGCTGTTACCAGATTTATTGTTGTCCCGTTCAGTCCAATCTTCACATAATATCCTGAACGTCAATAGTTTTGAATAATATTCACCGAGAAAAGAAAAACCCGGTTACCGCATCAAAGTGACCCTGATCTGTTTAACACCACGCGTTGTACCAAGGGCCTCTGCGAGGGTCTTTATCTTTGCTGCTTCTCCCTTTACAGCTAGTATTTCGAGGCAGTTGTGGTGGTCTAGGTGTATGTGGGTTGATGAGTTTATGATATCAGTGTAATCATGTTGTAAGTGTGTTAGTTCCTCCATGACATTACCTGTATGGTGATCGTACATCATGGTGATTACACCAGCGAGTACGCCTTCGATGTCTTTCCACTTGTGCTCCGTGAGAAAGTCTCTCATTGCTAGTTGAACGGCTGTGGATCGGTTGTATCCTATTTTTTGGGTTGTTTTGTCGAATTCCTCTAGTAGCTCCGGGTCGATGGAGATGCTTATTCTTGATACGTTGCCGGACATATTGATCGCTTCTAGAGATGTGTCTCGATGAATCTTGATATGTCTTCTGATGCTTTTTCTGCGCTGAATAGTCCGCCCATGAGGCTAGACTTGAAGATTACGGGATCATACCGGATCAATGCATCGGCTTTCAGTCCTTCGGACTCAAGTTTCTCCAACATTATCTGCTCTATTTCAGAGGTTACCTTGTTCAGTATCAGGTGAATTGGTTTTCCTATTCTCTGCGCCTCAGATACTAGCTTCTTCGCTATCTCCACGCCTTCTGCGGTTGGGTCGATTACCACGATAAGCTTGTCGATTCCTTCCTCTACGCCTCTACCTAGGTGTTCGATGCCTGCCTCTGCATCTACTATCAGGTATTCTTCCGGAGCTAGCTCGATTCTTTTCAGAAGCTCCTTTGATAGGAACCCGTATGGGCATGCGCAGCCTTCTCCGTATTCCTCTATCTTGCCAACTGCTGCATAAGTGATGCCATAATCTGTCTTGGATACGTATTCTGAGGATAGTTCGTTGAGGTTAATTTTTTCATGGTCCTCGATACTTTTTCTTACCTTGGATCTACCGCCTAGGTAGTTAGCTATTGTGTCCGGGGTCTCGAGTCCAAGTGTTTTAGGTAGTAGTCTGTTGGATTCATCTGAGTCCAGCAGTATTGTGTTTGCTTTTTTACTGAGTTCGTGGGCTAGTAGGAGTGATACAGCTGATTTTCCTGCTCCTCCTTTTCCGCCTACTAGTAGCTTCATGCCCTTGATGCCTTTTGCACAGGTTAAAAATATTACGTATAATAGTAAACGTAATACTGATTGTATTTATCGCCCGTTGTACCTATTGGTAAACCCTATATTGTACAACCTTTGAAGAAGCCTCATGCATGAATGGGCACTCGCTGAGGGCGTTATATCTACTGCAAGAAAGTTTGCGGAGGAGAACGGTCTCACGAAGGTAACCGAAGTAGTTGTAGTAATAGGAGAACTTCAACAGGTGGAGCACGATGTACTTGAGTTCGCCTTTGAGCAGTTAAAGACAAAATTATTCGAGGAAGCAAAGTTTGTACTCAAGGCAGAGCCAGCCAAGTTCAAGTGCCGTAACTGTGGGCATGAGTGGACGTTTAAGGCTCAGGGGTTATCAGAGGATATCTCCGAGGCGATTCACTTTGTGCCTGAGATGGCGCATGTTTACATCAAGTGTACCGAGTGTGGTAGTCCCGACTTTGAGGTAAGCAAGGGTAGGGGCGTCTGGTTAGCCACTATAAAGGGTGAGAAAGATGAGTGACCCAAGGATAGCCGTTATCGAGCAGCGTTTCGAGAATGTAGGTAAGATTATCGCTGTTAGTAGCGGTAAGGGCGGTGTGGGTAAAAGCATGATCGCTACCAGTCTTGCCTTAAATCTTCGTGACCGGGGGTACACGGTTGGCTTACTTGATCTTGACTTTACTAGTCCAGCTACTCACGTGATATTGGGCGTTGATGGGCTTTACCCAGAGGAGGAATACGGTATTATTCCTCCGCTTGCCCATGAACTCCGCTATATGAGTATCACCCATTATAGTCTTGATGAGCCTGCTCCTCTTCGTGGACAGGATGTTAGTAATGCTATCATCGAGCTTCTTGCGATTACTCGGTGGGGTGAGTTGGATTACTTGGTGGTTGATATGCCGCCTGGTATTGGTGACGCGACGTTGGATACTATTCGTTTGATTCCACGGATCGAGTTCGTGGTGGTTACGACTCCGAGTCGTGTGGCGTATCAGAGTGTTCGCCGGATGATCTTATTGCTGAAAGAGCTTGGTATTCCTATGTCTGGTGTGGTGGAGAACATGGTGATGCGGCCATCCGATTACGTCAAATCAGATGTGGAGAAGCTTGGATTAGAATATCTAGGCTCCATTGATTATGATGAGGCTGTAGAGGAGAGTCTCGGTGATGTGGATGCCTTATCCAAGACAGGTTTCTATCTGTCTCTTATACACATCTCCGAGCCCACGAGACCTCTCTACA
>CALGBN010000226.1 GCA_937877765.1 Candidatus Bathyarchaeota archaeon
AATGATACGGCGACCACCGAGATCTACACCGTCTAATTCGTCGGCAGCGTCAGATGTGTATAAGAGACAGCCTTACAGCCATCAGATAAATCTAGATGTTTATTGAACTTGTAAAGGTAGTGAATTGGTTTTATTAATTAGTTTTATTGCCTTTTTTCTGTAAGTTTTTATAAGGATGTGAGGTTCAACAAGAAAATTGAATCATTAGCTGGGCGTTACTCTATTTATCAGTGTAAATATACATTTCAAGAGAGTATTAAGAGCTATCCTCAGGCTGAGGTCAAACAGGCATATGATTGGGTTGCTTTCCAGTCTTTATTGCGTGATAATTACTATAATGGCGTACAAACAAGGGGGATACTCTATGATAAAGACGCTAGAATCATGTGATTTGTTTGTTTTGAGCTTAAAGAGGATTCGGATTTTCTTTGTTTTCTTTCAGCATGCGTCATTTTACGCATCTTTGAGGAAGAAACAGGCTCAAACCAGCCCACATCTCCCGGCTTAACCGCCTCTTCCCTCACCCAGCAACCATCTATATCACCTCAAACACCAGTTTTCACCGTTCGCCACCCCGAGATCCACAGCTTACGCTGTCACCCCCAACCTAACAAGTTGAAGCAGGTTGAAACCGAGACAAGCGAAAATCATCTTCACCCGGACACGCGGCAACGAAGTCACCAACACATGCCCACCACCAAACACCCGTTTAATCACAGCAAAAGGTCTCTCACCTGAACACCTCTTCCGGCTTATACGCCTATTCCGTAACCTGTCCCATATACTCAACGGATGACCACGAGAGGCCCGTTTCATCGTGGCATCATAGCCCCGGGGCTCAACGCCCTGATACCCCCTATCCCGATAAACCACCTCACCGGGCAGAGATAGATCTACCCTGCTGTCATGAACATTCGCGGGAGTCACCTCCAACTCCCTGACAAGGCCATGATCTAAGTCCATCTTCATATGCAGCTTATACCCAAAATATGACGTACCCTTCTTGACCCAAGCACCATCCCTGCTCCGACGAGTCTTCGCCTCCGTTCCGCGGGGCTTATCTGCTGGTGCATGACCTGGGTCACTGGTGATGAAAGACGCATCCCGGGGCCACACCCTTACGCACCTTCAACCCTTTCTCGTCCAGCTGCCGCTGCAGCTCCTCCCACACCAGCCGGTCCCGACCCGTCTCAGCCAAACGTTCTCTGAACTGCCACACAGTACTGTAATCCGGAGCCTTCTCAGGGTATCCCAGGAAATGCCTGAAGCTGATGCGGTTGTTGACCTGTCGCTCCAACTCCGGGTCACTCAAACCATACCATGCTTGGAGAACGAGAAGCTTCACCATGAGCACGGGGTCCATGTTGGGGCGTCCTCCGCAGGGTCCCTGATTACTGTACATGGGTTGGATTATGGGTGTAAATGCGGTCCAGTCTATGAGTGGTTCGATTTCTGCGAGTCTGTCGCCGTGTTTGGTTGTTTTCTGGTATAGTTTTCTGAGGAGGTAAGAGTCAAAAGAGTCCATGCCTTGAGTTGACCGAAGTGATCAATAAATCTATCCAAAGGAATAAAAACAAGAGTAAATCAAAATCCTCTCTATTATTTAAATAATAAAAAAGGAGGGAAAATGTTACTTGCTTTGATTGTATTCGATAGTCCCTGTATAGGTTATCGCCATTGGGTTTCCGCCTGGATGTTGAATATATACGGTTGTCTCTTCTCCATAACAAGATATCCAGCCTGAATCTTCGCCACCCTCAAGTATTTCATCGTACTCAGTATCCCCATCTATGACTATAACAACATTCACATCGTAACTGCATGTATCAATATTTACTCGAACATTCCATGGAGACCCTATTTCCCAAGTATCATGATCAACTAGAGTTACCATTCCTTGAATATCATCCTCATAATATGCCGCCGATACAACTACAACGATGCTAAACATAGCTAATACAAGAGGCAAAAGCCTCAGTATTTGTGTTCTTTTTTTCTGTTTCATTTTTCTCACACTTTTTGTTTTAAGTTCAGGATTTGTTGGTGACAAGATCCTGAATGCTTCGATACAATCAACTGTAGTTAAAGCTTTTAACAACTTGTTGCAACAAAATGCTACAAAAAAAAGAGGAAAGAATTAAGGAAGAATATATTCTATGAAAGAATATACCTGATTATAAACGGGAGTTACTTCGTTACCTTTAATCATGTATGTAACAATTGGCGTATATCCTTCGACCGCTTTCAGATGATGATAATAGTAGACTAACTCAAAGGAATTAATGTATCTTGTTGAATCATCCGAAACACTCAATTTAGTAAAGAACTCATCGGAGTCTACATCTTCATTGACCAATTTTTCTAATGCCAGTTCTGGACTAGTTATGGTAACACTTTCATCTAACTCAATTATTTGAGGTAGATGATATTCGAATTCATAGACTTTGCCGTTTGCTAGATCTACTGTGAAAGAAGCTCCACGAATTCTTATTCCTTTATAGTACGCTTCATATCGTACTGTTTTGGTATGAATCGTTCTATTCCCTATTCCATATTCAGTATATCGTCCATCATATATCTCTGAGAATCTAAGTTCAAGTTGAAGAGATGGCAGAATTTTTAAAACTTTCTCAACAAATTCATCTGCAGTTGCTCTAAGTATTTCTGGATCAATTTCTTGATTTTCTGGTGTTTTATCCTTTTTTAGATAAAGCACATTGTTATACCCTTGAACTGTTGCACCACCATATTCCTGTCTCTTATACACATCTGACGCTGCCGACGAATTAGACGGTGTAGATCTCGGTGGTCGCCGTATCAT
>CALGBN010000227.1 GCA_937877765.1 Candidatus Bathyarchaeota archaeon
TTCTCAAGGAGGACGGCGTAATAGGCGTTAATACCAGTGAGCCCTTAGATTATAGAGACTGGACTCAGATAGAGTCGTGGGCTATGGAGTTAGCGGAGAAGGTGAGTTAATTGGCAGAGACAAACAGAAAAGTATTCGATGTATTCGGTTCAATTTTCTTACTTAGCCAGAAACTCCAATACATTACTGATTATGAGCTTGGTAAACATAACCTCACAACAAAGCAGTTTCTAGTGTTGGCGGCTGTCGATACTGCCTTTGAAAATCCTCCGACACTGAATGAGGTAGCCATGGTGCTCAGTACAAGCCGTCAGAACGTGAAACAATTAGCGAATCAGCTTGAGAAGAAAAGCTTCATGGAGCTAGTTAGCGATCCATCAGATAAACGCAAGGTATTGTTAAAGACCACTGAGAAAAACCGTCTTTTCTGGGACAATCACGCCAAGGAGAATATGGTGTTCTTCAGGCGGTTATTCGGTGACCTAACCAATGACGAGGTAGAACAATTATATCTGCTTCTCAGCAAGCTCATGGCTAGCTTCGATAAGTTCTACTACGAGATAAGAGGTTAGCATCTCTCCGCGTAGTGGAATGGATGTTCATCTGTTAACCATTTTCTCAGAAGCCATTGCAGGCTACTGGGCAATAATATCCTTTTCTCGAAATCCTTTGGCTTTACCCAGATGAACTCAAGATGCCCTTCAGCTGAAGAAACATCAGTCTCGTTGATTGCCGCTGTAAATACGATGTTTATCTCCTCATGTCGTATGTTATGTTCATCGGTAAACTTGTGCTCAAGAACACCGACAAAGTCACCTATCATGGTTTCTACTCCAAGCTCCTCACGTAGCTCTCGTTTTAGGGCTTCATCAGCGTATTCTCCGGGTTCGATGTGTCCTCCGGGTAGGAACGTGTTTGTTTCTCCTATCTTGTGGGCTAGTAGAATTCTGTCATCTTGTTTGATTACGGCTCGGGCGATGAGTTCGATTTCCGTCATGGGTATATGAAACCCGGGCTATTATGTACACTTTCCCCTTTACTCATACAGTTTTTTCCACTTATCGAGACCTATTCTAGGCTGTTTTGGGGCTGGTTTCCATTAAATAGAGCTGATTATGACTGGGATTGGGGTACCCCCCCCTAGTCTTGGATGCCCCAGAGATAGAACTCATTGACTCTCGCAGGGTGATTCATCAAAACATCAAGCATCACTGCGAAGAGGTCTGGGTTCATCTCCTTATTGTTAGAAGCAAGCATACGAACAGATGTCTCAGCAGGATTATCGTCTCGTGGAAGCAAAAGCACCTGTACAAACTGGTCCTTGAATGGCTCTTGGGCGCTCTCGTTGAATCCTGTTGCGAAGTTCATGAATCCCCCAGTGAGTGTTTTGTCGTTTGGTGATTTCACGTATTTGATGTTGGGGAAAAGCTGGTAGTGGGGATAATTGTTTATCCTCTCCGCTACTTTCATGAGATCATCGTGTCTCACGAAGTATCCCTTGTTGGCGATGTTCCATAGCTTGCCCTCGTATTCCTGTTCCGTGGTCTTGTATCTGATGGTCCACTGAGCATCAGTGCCTCCCTCGATCTCAGATATCAACTGCTCAACTGGATCAATTGGCTTGGGTGGTGGAGGCGGAGGAAGAGGCGTTGATGTGGCTACCGGCGCCTCTTTTGGAGACTCACTAAGTGGTGCTCCACATTCACCGCAGAACTTGTTATCCTCTGGGTTGTTAAAACCGCATTTAGGACAAGTGACTCCCTTCTGAGTTGGTGCAGGAACCGGTGCCGGTGCTGGAGGTGGTGCTGTCTTCTGCATTTTCTTCAAGATGTCTTCGGCATAGTCGCTGATCATTGGTCCTGTGGTTGGTGTCTGATAATTGTATTGGTCTACTATCTGTGCGATGCGTCGGACTGCTTGTAGGGCTGGCTCAATATCTTTGGGGTCTTGGGTAGTGTGTTGGGACGCGATGAGAGTTCTATTACCCATTGGTATGATCATACAAGATGTGCCATGGTTGTTCTCTTCATCATTAACCTTTACTGGGAAGCTGGCTCTTCGTCCCACGTTCAGGTTCTGATCTATTCCATTGACGTTGGTCTCGGTTCTAAGCTTCCCCATGAGTTTACCTAGATGACTATCATTGTTGAGTGCATCAACGAGGCTATTCCAGTTCATCCTGTTCTTATAGACATCAGAAGCCTTCGTGGTCTTGTTGTACGGCACCCAGATGGGCTTCTTCCTGAAACCGTCACGAATCCTCTTAACGTAGATGGATGCAGGGACAGGCTTCTCCACCAAAACCGCGCAATAGCATTTCAAAGGCTCGCTGAGTACTGCTGCTGCGAGTCCGTGGGCTGTGAATGTGATGAAGTTAGTATCTGAGTAGATGTCCGGGCTCTTGTTTGATGTGAAAACATGGTTCAGTCTACCGAATGTTCCGCCTGTAAATGGTCCAATATTCTCCAATCCCATGTACTGGACCCCAAACCCATGCTTCTGCCCTATTCTCATATACTCGTTGTTTACTCGTTGAGCTAACTTATCCATTGAATCTGTTTGCCTGCTCAAAAGACATCCTCTGATGCTATTTTGGGGTGCTTGATTATAATAAATTTCAGATAAAACGGCTACTCAAGCTTGATGATACCATTATAGTGTCTTGGGTCCACATCCGACTTCTGCAACAACTCAAGCTGTTTCTCCATCTTGCGTGTGTTATCCCGTATGACGTTAATCATATCGCCTGTGAGTTCGCCCTTCTTCTCCGCCATAAATGTAGCCTGATTGATCATGATAATCTGGTTTCTGATCTCCTGTTCTGCTAACCAGATTCCTTCCTTGACTCTTTTCTGCTCCTCTAATCCTTGCTCATACTTCATTCGTTCTTGCTCTCTTACGAAGTAGATGATCATGAATACGCTGAACAGCATTGTGGCGAAGACTATCTTATCCAGATTATAGTTGTCTAGGAAGTTGATTAGTCCGGGGGCTTCAAAGACCTCGAAGACACTGGTAGCAACGAATATCCCCATGGATATTACGTAGCCGATGTAGATTATGCGGTACTTCTTGATGGTTTCAGCTATCGGTGGAATACTCTGCGCTATTGTATGAAGTGGGCTCTGTATGTCCTTTAACCCCATGTGATCACCGACCAATCAAAGCACCTCATGCTTTTATCAGACTGCATGTACCAAGCAACTACCTACAAACACGGGAATAATATTCTCACTGGAATACATTTCTCAAAAGGATATTTATCTAGGAATAAGGGTACTGTGGCTACACTGGAGGAATAATAAAACTCACAGCATCAAACCAGACCAGAACAGTTGAAGAGATCAACGAAAAGATCAGAACAGGCGACGTACAGGTTCTAACCGTCGCCGAGATGAAGGAACTGGTGGAAAGCAGCGGAACAAAAGTAGCCCTTAATGAGGTTGATATAGCCACCACAGGCACCATGGGCGCCATGTGCAGCAGCGGAGCACTCATCAACGTCGGACACGCAGACCCACCAATCAAGATAGAAAAAGCATGGATAAACGATGTACCAATCCCACACCCCGGAGCAGCCGTAGACCTCTATATCGGAGGGGCGGTTCAATCCGAGACAGGCACCGTGGTTAGAGGCGATCTACTGAGTATAGAGGTCTCAATTGACGATGAGCGTATCCATAAGGCGTCGCTCATAGGTGATGGCGCCGAGAAAAGCCAAGTCGTACAAGAAGCCGTGGATCGTTTGACCTCTATTGGAGGCGTTGTGCACAGCATTGAAACTTCAGAGGGAAAACTGACGATCAGTTTTACTCATGATGCATTGATAGCGTTGAACACCCTTCACGAGCTTGTGGCGCATCATGGGTTGAAGTCGATAAGCCTCAAGGAGAACCTGCGACGAATCACGGTATCAGGGAAAGATATCAAACTTATCCGATCCAAGATACCGGACATACTCTGTTTGACTGGGGTCTACTGTGTGAAAACAGACCCGACAGGAGTCTCTATCACCGTTGAGGAAGGTGCTTTGGATCATGTGCAGGGTTTTTTCTAGTCAAACACCCGTAGGAGTGCTTCACCGATGGCGTCAATCATGCTGTTGGCTGTGCCTGATGCCAGTATGTCACCTGATGCCTCCCTGATGAGCCCATAAAATAATCCAATTGTGAAGACATAGAGACCCCAACCCCAAGCAAAATCATAGACACCACTCCAAGTCTTCATAACCCTAAGCCCTCTACTTGCTCCATAGAGTACTGCTGAGACTATTAACCCGGGTCCAAAGCTTGTATTGCCTATTTTCCATTCCTTTTGGTATTCTTGGTTTATGCTGGACTGGACATATCCTCTGTAGAAGAACTCCTCCGCAAAACCACCAACCAAGACATTCCAGATGTACTCTTTCAACAATCTCAAAGAAAACGCATCATAGATGATGCTGAAAATATAAGGCGACATTAATGCCAAAATGATTACTCCGAGTCGTCTATTTGAAGCAGGACCAAACATACCCCGATTCATAAATAAAATCGCAGCCAGTACAAGTAAACTCAGAATCGCTGCAACTGATGGAAACTCTTGATATCGAACACCCCAACCATTGTAGAATGTTAGAATCAACTGGGGAAAGATGAAAAAGACCCAACCCCTGAAGCCGTTGTTGATGCTGCTGCGCCAGTTTTCCACAGATACACCCATCAGTCTGAACTCATAGCGACGAACAACAATAACGAAAACAGACAAAGCCACCAATAATAAGCCTGTAAGGTAGCTTCCCCCTAGTACACGGTTCTCCCACCTAACTAGGTCACGTACCCCTTGAGGCACTATGAGTATCAGTTGGAGCACCGTGAATGCGATAACTGCGTCTAGGATGGATTTTCCCTTCATTGTATCCAGATTGGTCTTGGTTGTATTTGACTGGTTTCCTAAACCCTTAAACTGTGCTAGATGCTGGTGTTGATTATGTTCGACGGCGTCAGACGAGCATACGACCTGAATATCCTGTATGTGATGAAGGTAATAGAAATCCTAGGCACTGACAAGGCACTGGAAATCCTTGAGGAAGCCAGCAAACGCCAAGGAGTACTCATCGCACGAGAAATGCGCAGAAAACTACCCAAAGGCCTCACAACACTTGAGATAGGCGCAGAAGTCTACAAGCGGTTCATGGAGGACGCGGGAACAGAGATCAGAGTCCACAAACAAGACGAAAAAAGCGTAACATTCCTACTCAACAGGTGTCCCTTCTTTGAGGCGTTCCTTGATGTCGGGGTGGACTGTGGCATGTTCCTCAACGGATTATGCACACATCTGACTTTACCCAGTATTCAGGCAACTCTCAACGAATTTGATCCAAGGCTCAGGGTTGAAGCCGTCTTGACGCGTGAGTCAGCCGAGGAATACTGTCTAGAAAGAGTCTATTTGGCTGAGTAACCGTTAAACAAACCGTCACAATCCCTTACCTATGGTCACTTACTACGAAGCTGATGTTCTCATTATAGGCAGTGGAGGCGCTGGGCTTAGGGCAGCCATAGAGGCAGAAGCCCGAGGTGCCAACGTACTGATTGTCAGCAAGGCAGCCACAGGCATGAAGAATGCTACAATAGTCGCAAACGGTAGTTTCAGAGCCGCTGTGGACGGATACACGGTTGAAGAACACCGACAAGTCACCATGGAAGGAGGAAAACACCTCAACGACCCAGCTCTCGTAGATGTACTGGTATCTGAAGGCGCTGAGCAGCTACTTGAGCTCAGAAAATACGGTGTAGCAATCACTACCAGATACGGTAACGTGCTCTGCGGAGACAACCCAGAGGCAAGGGGACTCGGATTCATCCAGCCCATGGTCAAGTATCTTAAGGAAAGAGGCGTCCAGCTCGTAGACAAGTGCACAATAACAGAGCTAATCAAGGAAAACAACAGAGTCATAGGAGCCGTAGGACTCAGAGACGAACCAGTAGTATTCAAGGCAGGGGCAACCATCCTAGCAGCAGGAGGCTCAGCCGGAGTCTACAGTAGAACCGATTGTCCCGTGGATATTGCGGGTGATGGGTATGCTTTGGCGTATATGGCTGGTGCAACCCTCCGAGACATGGAGTATATCCAGTTTACACCAGTGGCTGTCGCAGAGAAAGGTTACCCAGGCTTCGCCATGTATGGAAACATAGTAGACAAGGGCACACTGCGTAACAGTCTAGGTGAGGATATTGTCGAGAAGCATGGAATCACCCAGCGACCACTAACCACAATGGCAAGGGACCATCTGAGCAGAGCCATAATGACCGAAGTACCTGTCTCTTATACACATCTCCGAGCCCACGAGAC
>CALGBN010000228.1 GCA_937877765.1 Candidatus Bathyarchaeota archaeon
CCATCAACATATGCCTCCACATATACCGCATCAGGGTTAATCCACATGTTAGTGATACCATAAACCGTCTCAGGACGCAGAGTACCAGCAGGGAAAATCAAGTCATCATGCTTAACCTTGATAACAGTAAACTCATCGATCTCAGGCTCCTTATCACCTACCGTATCGTGTTGTCCGACTGGGTTTCCACAGCTTGGACACCATCCTACTGGATGGCTTCCCTGAGTGATGAATCCCTTCTGTCTCAGCTTTGCGAACTGCCACTCAATGAACTTGCTATAAATTGGGTCCACTGTGGTGAACTCTCTTCTCCAGTCCATACTGTACCCGATGCGCTGCATGCCATGCTTAATCTCCATCGCAAAGTATGTTGCCATCGACACAGGGTCCTCTAGCTCGGGCAGCTTGCTCTCTGGAATATTGTATAAGTTGAGGAACGTATCAAGGAGACTTGGGTCTCTTTCTTTAAGTCTCTCCACCATCGCGAAAAGCGGTGTTCCAGTAAAGTGCCACGCCATCGGGAGCAGCACATTGTAGCCATGCATCCTCTGGAACCGTGCGTGAACATCGGTCAGGGTATAGGTTCTTCCGTGTCCAATGTGCTGCGGGCTGTTGGGATATGGGTAGGCTACTGTTAGATAGAACTTGGGCTTCTCGGGGTCTGGGTCTGTATCAAACGCATGGGCTTCTGCCCAGCGTTTCTGCCATTTTGCTTCGATCTGTTTCCATTCAACCATATGCATACTATCCTCTATCTGATCTCCAATTGATAGCAGTGAGAATAAAGGTTATGAGTAAAAACAGTTGCGGATGAACCACTGGAGTAGATTACACGTTTATATGAAGTATTATTCCTCTGATGTTTGGTCGTTTTTAACATCAAATCGCTCAAGTGTGCTTGACCAGTCAATCTTAGAGGCTCGATATATGATCAATAAGCCAATACCCAGTAATATTCCGATTTGAAGAGTCGATATTGATGTTATATACGTCCATAATGTGGGGAAACTGTATCTTCCAGCATACGCGACGCCAATATTCATCAATATTTTCCCCGCCAGCATCGCCGTGAAAGCCTTCTTCAAATCATAATTAACAATACCAAACGTAACGAGTAACAGGTCATCTGGAAGAGGCGTCAATGCAAATATGAACATCAAGATCATACCATGCTTTTCAAGCAGCCGCCGCGTACTCTGCACCTGTTTTTTATAGCGTTCATCAATGACCTTCTTGCTAGCTACACCGATAACATATGATGAGAACTCGCCTATCGTTGATCCCAATCCGCTGCTTAGTCCCAAGAGTATTGGGTTATGGGTTGCTCCAAGAGCGTATATTGGTACAACGACTGGAGCGGGGAGAAAGAACGTCATGTTACAGAGTACTGCTAAGATAAAGACTCCGAGGTACCCGTGTGCTAATGCGATGTTGACGAGTTCAGTCCACATACTCAAGGTTTACGTCTCCCCATCTCTCTATTCTTTACAGCATCTTGAATATATCACTAGCGATATTATTCATAGTTAAGGTCACCCTTATATAAAATAGTAGCAAGGAGCGTCTACTCCACGACAGCCCTAATTCTGCGGACTCCAGCCGAGATGCCTTCTTCTTTCTTTATCCTAAAGTGCCCAATCTCCTTAGTGTTCTTGACGTGAGGTCCACTACACACCTCCATCGAGAAATCTCCTATTGAGTATACTGTGATCTTGTCCCCGTATCTCTGCTCAAAGACCGCCTGTGCACCCATCTCCTTTGCCTTCTCGAAA
Organism: Candidatus Bathyarchaeota archaeon; assembly: GCA_937877765.1. GTDB lineage: Archaea > Thermoproteota > Bathyarchaeia > TCS64 > TCS64 > RBG-16-57-9. The sequence goes on from CALGBN010000228.1 coordinate 1,773, forward strand.
GTAGTCTCGCATTTCTCTATGGGAATAGCCTTCTTGATCTGCTCGTTCACCAAGTCCTCGACTTGTTTTAACTCATCTTTAGTGACCTTTCTGTGGAAGTTGAAGTCAAATCTTAGACGCTCAGGAGTAATATTAGAGCCCCTCTGCTCGACCTGATCTCCAAGAACCTTTCTCAGCGCTTCATTCAACAGATGCGTAGCAGTGTGAAGCCTTACCGTCTTTTCAGAATGGTCTGCAAGACCGCTACCAAACCGCTTATCAGCGCCTGCTCTGGAGACTTTTTGGTGTTTCTCAAACTCCGCGTTAAATCCATCCACATCTATTGGGATGTCATTTTCTTCTCCAAGCTCTATGATGATTTCTATTGGGAAACCGAAGCTCTGATAGAGTAAGAATGCGTCTTTTCCACTGATTTTCTTGTTTTTTCTCGCCATTCTGTTGAATCTGTTGAGTCCTTTTTGGAGAGTATTGCTGAATTTCTTGTGCTCTTTCTTCAGTTCTGAGATGATGGTTTCCTCATTCTCTTTGAGGTATGGATAATCCTCTGAATAGGTCTCAATTACCTTCTCAGCTAGACCACTCAGGAACTCATCATCTACCCCTAAGAGCTTGCCATGCCGGATAGCCTTCCTAATCATTCTTCGAAGAACATATCCTTGCTCAGTGTTCAATGGAACAATGCCTTCCGCGAGAAGGAATGTAGCTGCACGTGCGTGTTCAACGATTATCCTGATACTCTTAACCTGACTTGGTTCAAGCTCCTCTAATCCAGCTAGACTTTTCACCGCTTCAACCAGAGGCGCAAAAATTTCTGTCTCATAGACGTTGTCTTTTCCCTGTAGTATGGCTGTGGTTCTCTCCACACCCATGCCTGTGTCTACGTTCTTCTGTTCTAGAAGCTCGTATTTTCCATCAGGGGTCCTGTTGTACTCCATGAATACATTGTTCCATATCTCACAGTACTTTCCACAGTTACATCCCGGCTGACAATCAGGGCTACACGCTTGGATTCCTGTATCAAAGAATATCTCTGTGTCAGGTCCACAGGGTCCAGTGCTACCTATTGGTCCCCACCAGTTGTCCTCCTTTGGAAGATAGTATATTCTTTCTTCTGGGACACCAAGCTCCATCCAGACTTTTGCGCTATCCATGTCTCTGGGGCTATCTTCATCACCTGCAAACACTGTAAAGGAGAGCTTATCTGGGTCTATGTTTAACCATTTATCCCTTGTGAGGAACTCATAGCTCATCTTGATGGATTCCTCTTTGAAGTAGTCACCTAGACTCCAGTTACCCAGCATCTCAAAGAAGCTCAGGTGGAAACTGTCCCCCACCTCATCTACATCACTGGTTCTGAGACATTTCTGAACATTGACAAGCCTCTTCCCGCTAGGATGTGGCTGACCAAGTAGATATGGTACCAGTGGATGCATTCCAGCTGATATGAAGAGCGCCGTGGGGTCATTCTCCGGTATTAATGGTGCATTTGCTATTCGTTTGTGATTGTGTTCAAGGAAAAACTCTATGTATTTTTTCTTTAGTGTCTCAGAAGTAATCAATTGAACCACCTATGTTGAATTTGTGAATCATTTAAGGATATCTTACCAATTACGGAACTCATACTCATCCTTCTATTACAGTAAATATCCCCAATGCCTCCATAAAAGGGTAAATCAAACCTAGTAACCACTAGCCTCAAAACAATAATCTCATTAAAACAAGGAATAGGGTAACTAGACTCAAAAATAGTTAGGAGAGATTTAACCGAATAGAGCGCCGAGTCCCTGTAGGTCCTCTTCCTCTTCTGGTTCCTCTTCCTTAGCCTCTTCTTCAGGGGCTGCTTCTTCCTCAGCTGCTGCTGGAGCTGCTGCTGCGGCGGCACCTGCTGTAAAGACAGGTGCTTTGAGAGCTTCATCGATGTCAACATCTGCAAGGGCGGCACATAACGCCTTGACTCTACTAGAGTCTGCGCTAACGCCAGCCGCTGTGAGTGTGTTTGTAACTGCGTCTTCACTGATCTCTTTTCCTGCGCTGTGAAGGAGCATAGCGGCATACATGTATTCCATTTTTCTTTACCTCAATTGATAGTCCATTCTATCTAACTGCTAACATACAACCACAGAGCCTATTTTTATTCTTATCGTTTTTACAGAGAACAGCCACGATACCGTTAAACCAAATGAAACAAGATAATCAAAATAGATTATTATGGTGAAAAGGATAGAGAAAAAACCCCAAGATAAGCTCACCGCAACGGGAAACAGTACGTTAAATCCGTTCACAGAGCCCATAGCTTTTGTGGAACCCGGTGAAGAAATTGAGGTTTCAACGTGGGATGCTTATGGTGGAATAATTAGCCCTACCCGTACTTTTCAAGAAGCAGTGGATCAGGGACTCGCGGGGGCGCTTAACCCAGTCACAGGCCCCATCTATATTAGAGGCGCAGAGCCCGGTGATACCCTTGTTGTAGAAATACTTGATATAGAAGTGCCTGAATGGGGCGGCTCAAGTATAATCCCTGGATTCGGTGCATTGGAGGGCTGGCTAAACCTTATGAAGCCAAGGACAAAGATCAGCTACATCAAAGAAGACAAGATAACCTACGAGACAGACCACGGTAAAACCATAGAGCTGGAAACTGAACCATTCATAGGAACCATAGGCGTAAGCCCAGCCTACGAAGCAATACAGACTCTTGCCCCGGGTCCACACGGTGGAAACATGGATTGCCCCGATATCAGACCCGGAAATACATTGTATCTACCTGTAACCCAGAAAGGAGCATTATTTGGGCTAGGAGATGTTCACGCTATTCAAGGAGACGGAGAGATATGTGGCACAGCTGTTGAGATTGGCGCAGTAGTAAAAATCAGGTTCAATGTGTTGAAGAAGACCATTGCTTGGCCAAGAGTTGAGTCCGATGACATGATCATGACCGTATGCAGTGCACGACCCTTAGAGGATGCCGCTAGGCTAGCATACCGTGAATTGATCAACTGGATGGTCAGTGATTATGGCTGGGACCGGGATGACGCGTATATGTTTCTAAGTCTGGCGGTCAAGGCGAGAATCGCTCAGATAGTTGATCCACTATACACTGTTGTTGCGAAGGTATCAAAGAAGTATCTCTAGCCATGGATATGCTTCAATGCATTTTCCCATTTCTCGTTTTTCTGAAGAATCTCATAGACGCGCATCATCTCAGCTTCATAGGTTTCGAACTCTTCATCCGCATCAAGAATCATCAAGGCTATCTTATTCTTCTCCCCGGCTATTCCCGCGATCTTGTACTCCCCGGCTCTTAGCCTAATATCTGAGGCGTTTTTCTTCTCCGCCATCTTAAAAATCGAGTTTATCACCTTATCCGTGATTGTGTCAGGAAGCTCCCAGTTTTCAGGAGCCGTAAAAACCTGTTTTCTAAAAAAAGATTTTACTATCACAGCAACTCGTACCAATTTAGGGGCAGGACGAATTTCTTGTGGCAGGTCCTCTACATCCTCTATGCTGAGCTTGGGTTTTTCACCGATGAGACTCTTAACCTGCTCCTTACGCCGCCTAATATACTCCAGAGGATCGATCTTGTCCTCCTTCAATAGTTGATCAATTTCCTTAAGCTTATCATTAATCACGGCGCTACCATCATTTTCTATTGCCGGTAATGATACCCGGCGTCCTTCTTGCTGTGGTGGTTGTTGATAACTGGACGCTATCTGAGCGCCTTGGAGCTGCTGCTTCTTTATTGCTACCTCTGTTTTCCATGCTTCTATACAGATTTGGCATGTCTGGAATGGAACCTGTGTGGCTTGGAACGGGCATATCCGTTCTTTAACGAAGATACATCGTTTTTGTTTGCTCACAGGGGTTCCTCCATGT
>CALGBN010000229.1 GCA_937877765.1 Candidatus Bathyarchaeota archaeon
TCGTGGGCTCGGAGATGTGTATAAGAGACAGGTGCCCGTGACCTACGACATCGTGGGGAGGGAGAAGAGCGGGTTCGAGAAGAACCTCAGGAAGCTTCTGGAGAGGCAGAAGATGATGTTCTACTTCGAAGGCCAGCGCTTCAGCCTGGGAGGCGGGTTGACGTACCGGCCCGACTTCATTCTGCCAGAATATCGGGTCGGAGGCAGGCAGGTGGTGCTTGAGCCCCACGGCGTCTGGAGGAAGGGGCACGAGGAGGAGGTAACGGAGAAGTACAGGCTGTTCAGGGAGCTGTACGGAAGCTTGTACTACCTTGTTTTGATCGTGCAGCCCAACGAGTATACGCGTGTACGGGACCGTTACCCGGAAGCCTACGACGATATCGTGGAGAGCAACAGAATGCCGGACCTCCTCTACATGCTGAAGAGCGGCACGTACAAGCAGATATTCTGAGCCGGGATTTATGGTGTTTTTTCAACATTAGAATCTCGGACTTTATACTGGAAAATGAAACTGTTTTATATGGAAGACTCTTAGCTTTGTGATTCTGTTTTATTATTTGTGAAGATCGCTCAGGAATTTGATCTGATGAGTATTTTGGCCGAGATGGATGTTAATCTCGCTGAGATGAACCGAGTGAGATCTGAAGGCGAACGATTTGTAGATCTGGAGGTTTCTGCAAGGTGGGTTACTCCAATTCATCTCATCGCATTGGCTGCTATGTCGAGTTATCTAGGTATTCAGATAAAATGCAGGGTTCTCAAGAAGAGAACAAGCGATTATTTAAACCGGATACGATTTCCTTCTGGGACTAGAGACTTCATTTCGTCGGGAACTGCAATTCCGTTGACCAAGTTGGAATCTTATAGAGATGATGATATCTTAGGAGAGTACGAGGAAAGGGTTCTAAGGGAGGTAGATCCTCGCTATCGTGCAAATTTCAGGATCAATTTGAAGTATATGACCAGCGAGTTGACGACAAATATCAGGGAGCATTCAAAGGCGGAGCAATACTGGATTTTAGCTCAGCATTGGCCGCGTACCGATGCTTGTGAGATAGCTATTGCTGATACAGGGATTGGATATCTTGAATCTTATCGAGGTACGCCTTATGAGGTTGATAATCACCACGCTGCTATACAGAATGCGCTTGATGGGCTTTCATCTAAAAACGATGTCGAGCGTGGAGCTGGTGTGCCAAGCACTATTCGCATATTTACCGAAGGTTATGGTGGAGAAGTCGTTGTTATGACAGGAGATGCGATTAGAGTTATCCGAGGTAGCGTTTCGGAGCAGTATAGTTTGAGATGTTATTGGCTAGGTACTTTAATTGGGCTGCATTTTGATATGAAGAACGTGAATATCTACCCCTATTTAGGCGGATACTAGTTCCTTTACCTCTTTCTTAGTCTCGAGCTTGAGGACTGGCTTGGTGAAGGCGACCTTCGCCATGAACTGGATTTCATCGTTTGTGTTTTTATAGCTGATTTCTCTGTCATGGAGGCCGCTGAGCAGTTCGTGTAGGAAGCTGCGTGACGCGAAGGTGACTCCTTTAAAGTTAAGGGTCACTGTTTCATCCGAGTTCTGGTTTATAATACGGAGTATCTTCCGGGCTGTTTCCCTATGTCTGAGGGTGTCGGTCTCTACGAGTTCGTATATTTTTAACTCCATTTAGTCACCTTTCACGCGTATCGAGTAATCACCGTATATAAAGATATCAAAACGGAAAGACTTTACTGTTTGGCTCGTTTCCTCAACAGGGACTCACTTGTTCTTGTATGTCTCATTCTATTAGTAAGCAGGCGCGCGGCGCGCGCGATTAGGTGTACGTAGCCTTCGGCGGCACAGGCTTCGCGCCAAGGCGACCCCTTAACGTGCCTCGACTAGTGTACTTTGGTACCTAATCAAGTATCTGGAGGCGTGGTTCCTTTATAAGGTGGTGTCTGGAGAAAACTTCCAGACGCGGTTCACTTAAACTAACGGCTCTCAACACGGTGCCTTGTCTAGCTCGAAGACGAAGTGGCAGCTGTCGTCGCCGGCCATGATGGTCTTGGGTCTGGTGAACCTTATCTTGGGGTTGAATCCCTCTGCGACGGCGTGGTCTCCCATGCAGATCATCTTATATCCGATGTCGGTTGCGTCGAGGCTCCTAAAGGCGTCGGCGTGGGCGCAGCGTGTCACCTTGACCTCGAGGGCTTCGGGTGTCTTCCTGATGACCTGGTACTCGTGGACCTTGTCGCTGAACAGCCTGAACAGGTACTCGGGGTCGCTCCTCCCCGTGGCCTGGGCTATCTCCGCCCACCGCATCCTCGTCCTGCTGTTCTTGTAGTCGGCTATTGCGTCGAGTATCCCTTCGCCGTACTCTTTCATGAGGAAGCGGGAGGCCGTGACCAGCAGCAGGCTCCGGTTATATACCTCGTCCGTCATGCTACCATCCGTTGATAGTAGAGCAAGCTTGTGCATTTAAAGCATCGATGGCCGCCGTAGCTTCTCAAACCGATGAGTCTTAGGATGAAGGTTCCTCTGTGATGATGCCCTTATGTGTTCTTGGATGTCTTTCTCGATTAGTCGTAGGCGCGGTTATGCCGTGGGCGGTCGTCGTAGTTGATGTTTAATAAAAGTAAAGAAACGCGCATACCGGTTTTTAATTCAAAACAATATTAAGTTGGAAAATTCCTTAGCGAGTTTCCAAGCCTGCTTGAGTGGTTTAAACGGAGGGGGACCAATCTCCACCGTGATCGGCGGGTGGGCGGGTTTCGTCTATAACTCGTATCTTGGCTCGGTGTATATTGACTTGGTGGGTTGCAGCACGGGTGGAATGTTTGACCAGGTTATAACCAGGCTCGGAAGGATGAGTGCAGGCTGTTATTTTCTGAGGGTTTCTAGGTGCTGTCTTAGGGTTGTCGCTGTGAGCCTTGTTTCTGTGGCGGCTTTTAGGAGTTCATGGTCTTCCGTGATCAGGGTCTCTTCGGTGGTTTGGGCGGTTGTGAGGTAGGCTGCGTCGTAGAAGGTTAAGCTGTGTTTGACGGCGTTCCTGGCGATGTCTGGGAGTGCCTGGGGGGTTATCCTATGGATCTTGGTGATCGAGAGAAGCTTTTCGAGGGCTTGTGCCCGGGTTTCTGCTTCGGCGGGGTCTCTGGTTTCTTTCCATATGATGTTGCCTAGCTCGTATAGGGTGAGGTCTAGGATGGTTTGGGCGTGTAGGAGCTGGGCCGCGTCGGCTCCGTGTCTTCTGAGGGCTGCCTGTATGCTGCTGGCGTCGATGATAGGCATCAGCGGGTTCTCCGGGTCTCTTTGATGGTTTCTAGGATTTTTTCTTCC
>CALGBN010000230.1 GCA_937877765.1 Candidatus Bathyarchaeota archaeon
TAATGATACGGCGACCACCGAGATCTACACCGTCTAATTCGTCGGCAGCGTCAGATGTGTATAAGAGACAGGGACACAGTCGATGCTTATTTTATTTCCTTAGATTATTCTTTTTGACAGACTGGGCAGAGATAGACACTGCCACCACCATGGGCAAGCTTCTCAATCGCTGAGCCACAGCGTGGACAATTCTGGTTCTTCATGTTTGGACCCATCGTCGCTACATAGCCACCTTGTACACCGTAGATGTCCCTGAACTGGTCTTTCCCATTCATCTCAAGACGCTCAGAGACCACTGTTTTGATGGCCTCGTACAGGGCGTGAAGCTCGTCCTCAGAGAGATCAGATGCCTTACGTTTAGGATGAATCTTGGCTCTATAAATTACATCTTGGAAGGTAGCGTTGCTAACACCGATTATATAGGCGTCTTTACCTACGAGAAGGGGCTTGAGTTGACGGTTCTCGGCACCAATGGTCACCTTGAACCATTCCCATGTGAAACCCATTTCATTAGGAGAGACTCCGCCCATAAAGTCACGATTATACAGATAACTCTCGGTTAACTTGTCATCAGCTACCGCATAGACGATGCCCATACTGGTGATCCGAGTAGTTAGAATTGATCCATCATAAAACACCAGCTTCAAATGATACTTGGGTACTTTACTGCCTTCCTTGAGGTAGGTCAATACTCCACCGTATTCTGGTCCGATGAGGATGTTCATCTCACCTTCTAGCTGTACTCTGATGGTGTTTCCTCGGCTTATAGCTCCAAGAACCTTCTTGTCCATGATTGGTTCAAACTCTGAGAGGTCCTTGTTGAGAAAACCGATCTTGATCATGCGTTCAACGTCTTTCAAGTCATATTCCTTGATGGTCTTGCCTTTTATGGCTGAATCCAGTTGTTCTGCTAGAATCCTTGCCTCTGGAAGCTCAATATTCATATGGTTTCCATGAATCCCGTTACTGAAAACTCTATCTGAAAATTACCGTGGATAATATGTGGTCTCGCCCACACGGATAAACTGGTGATAGGGTGAGTTCTTGTTTAGGAACAGGGCATCAACTCGGTAGCCCGCAATATCCCCCATGGTGTTCCAGTTATAGGTTTGTTTGACCCTGTTTTTCCAGTTTGTCGCTTTGGGTGATAGCCTATCCATCAACACATTGTTGGGAGCGGTGCTCATACCATCATAACGAAGCTGGATTACCTCATATCCATAAAACTCAAACTGGTTCTTATCGAATTTCGGCTTTTTCCAGTTCAACTTTATGTTTCTACCCCAACGTGCACGAAGCCCGATAGAGTTTGGCAATCCTGGTTGGTAACTTACACCTGATGGTGGATTCAATGGGGCGGGAGGCACACCTATAGTTGATGAGGGAATATTATGCTCATATGGTGATGGATTAGGCTGATCAGCATTGTATTCTCCCCTTCTTGGACCCGTTTTTGCTTGAGCAGCTGACGAGATAATGACACCTATAAAGATGACACCAGTTATGGCTAACGCTGTACCCACTGACGCCGCAGTGCTCCCTGTGAAGCCAAGCCACTCACCGATAAACGCCATACTATACATGACGTCAAGCAAGAGACTGCCAAAACTTGAGCTGCCACCAGAGACCTTGTCAACTCTCCAAGCACCGTTCAAGCCCTGAGAATCAACATAAGTACCCTTCCCAGTGCCATCAGAGTAAATCTTCCCAGTAAATGTAGCCGTTGGGCTCCCATAGGGGCTGGGTCCAGTAAAGTGGACGTTTCCGCTTGAATCCACGCTTCCACTGAGCGCAGAGGGATTACTTGAGATTACCCCGCCTTGGACGATGAATCCGTTGTCAATATAGTGGTTCTCCCAGCCATTGGGACCGTAGAGATTGTAGGCGTAATCATATACCCCATCATAGGTGGCTGCATAGACAAGTGTGATAGAGCTAGCTATGGATACCAGCGATATGAGAACAAGCAGAGACCCAAGCCGTGCTCGCATACAATTAAACTGTTGAGGAACGCCTCATATGAAACATTCTATAAGTAATTTGACTTAGGAACGATTTCCTCCCTAAACAACCGGGATATCACCTTACGATCATAGACCAGACTCAACTTATCTAATTCATCACCGCCCAGATAGAATATCTCCTCAGCCTCAGTAACCACAGGCTTCCCCTTCCAACTCTCACAAATGTACCAACTGTTCATCTGGTACTCTGTGTCCGACTCGCAGAGCATCCTATCAAAGAACCTGAAGCTGTCGCAGTCAACGCCTACCTCCTCCAGAAGCTCGCGTTTTACTGCCTCAATATGAGTCTCACCGGGGTCAACATGTCCACCGGGAACAACTATTGCTCCGGGGTCGTTTATCCTGTATTTTCTTCGTCTCTCAACCAAGATTTTACTGTCTTTGATGAGGAGGAAGGAGACGGTCTCTACTGTCTTCAAGATCGTCTACCGTATAGGGATGTTGATGCCTTGTTACTGTAGTAATCGTGTATCTCTGAGACTATTTGTTTGAGGTTCTCCCGTGTCTCGTAGCCGTTCCGATCCCATGCGGGTATGTGGCTTGCCATAACAGTCACGATATATGGCTTCTCCGCGTAGACGATACCAGAATCACATTGAACGCCTCCCATCCAACCGCTCTTATCAGCCACAGCATAGTCCTCAGGTAGAGCCTCGAAGATTACTCCATCTTTGTAGAGCTTCAATAACTCTAGTGTCTTATCGCATACCTCAGCGTCCAACCCATAATGGTTCTTGATCATCATCATTAGTCTTGAGAACTCACGCGGCGTCGTCAGGTTCTCAATCTTATCCG
>CALGBN010000231.1 GCA_937877765.1 Candidatus Bathyarchaeota archaeon
GGGCAAGATGAGGCGCAACGATATAGGCAGGTGGTGGATAGCCGAGGTAAACGTAGAGGTCAGTCCCGAGATCAATCTAGAGGAGTTCCAGAGCCAATATGATAGATGCTTCGGGTTATTTGAGGACTTTTGCATAGTAAGCAAGAGTATTGAGGAAGGAATACCAATTAACGTGCATGTGAATCCGCGTTAGTTTTCTATCCAGCTGTGTCCACATTTTACACAGCGGAAACGCTCAACGCTGCGGTCAGTGTTTACCCCAGCGTGTTCACCAAGTGCTACTGTGATGTTGTGGTATGCCTCGTTGTGTCCGCACATGGGGCATCTGCGTGCTACTTTATTGGCGTTCTCTGTGCCTGACATGACGTAGACTGGTTCTGCCTCGGTGTCTGGGCCTGTTTTGACCTCTATTACCATGGCTTTTTTCTCCCAGCCGCATCGGGGGCACTCGTATCCGTTGAGGCTTTGCTTCATGAAGCTGCCGCATCGGTCACAGAACTCTACCATCTGGTCTCACTCACGTTATAGAACAGTATACTGTTTTACATGGTTGCATATAGGATTTTGTAGTGAAACATTACTATAAACAAGTTGTAACTCTTTCAATTCACAACATTTCTCCTCATAGAGCGTCTTTTAATTATTGCGTAATGGACTTAGGTTCTTAGTCTCTGGGCGATTATGTGGTATTTTACTGCTAACTCCTCGCTCATCTCTCTGAGGGCTTTGCTGAGGTCATCTGTGGTCACGATTCCAGTTATCTTGTCCTTCTCATCCACGATAACAATACGCCTTATCTTGTAGTCCTTCATGAGGTCAACTACCATCTCCACATCAGCGTGAACCCCCACAGCAACCACAGGCTTACTGCTTACCTGATGCGCATAACACATATCCGGGTCTTTCTCAAGCGCCATAACCCTGTGCACGAGATCACGCTCAGTGACTATGCCTACTGGTTTGCCTTCAGTGGCTAGAATTACTGAGCCTATCTTGTGGTCGCGCATGAGTCTAGCGATTCTACCGCAGCTTGTGTTTGGGTCCACAATCACCGGATTCTTTACCATAATGTCTGAGACCTTCATCTCAGATAAAATACAGAAAAGAAACACGTGTATATGTCTACCGGATAACCCGCTCAAAATAGGGTTGCTCTTCTTTCACTAAGCGTAGACAGAAATCGAACCTGTTTAGGTCCATGGCGCAGTGGAAATCACCCTCCTTGAAGAGAGGCTGTGCCTTATCGAAAAACTTGGCTCCCTGTGGGTCTGCCCGTATCTCGGCTTTCATCTCGTTGAAATCAGGCTCCTTTCCCAGTAGCTTCTCCTCAATATACATTCCAAACAACTCGTCTTCAGGGGATTTCGCCATACCTCCCCAACCCATAGCTACAATGCTCAGGGTCTCGGGGTCACGTTGCTTGATGTAATCTACTATGGCGTCTGCCATGACGAAACTACCGGGTAGTATCTCGTCGGCTTGGTATGCATTGAACAAGCCTCTGGTACCTGCGCTTGTGGTCTGTATGACATTGTATCCTGTGAAGTCTACATCCTTCACATCGTATGGGCTGTTACCGTAATTGAATCCGGGTACCTGTTTTCCTTCACGTTCCCCCATTAATATCCAGTTATGGTGACTGCTTTTCAGTTCAAAAGCCTCCTCCACGGTCTCCACAGGGTAGATACGTTCAGCGCCGTTTGCCATGACGTATGCAGCGGTAGTGAATGCTCTGAATACATCAATAACTACTGCTAGTCCTGTTGCCTGTTTAGCTCCCTCTATGAGACTGAAACGCTGGATTTTCACTGCAAGTTTCTCCGCCTTAAAGAGGAACTGTTAACTGGTTAAAATATTATTGGAGCGCCTTGAACTCGTTCATTTGTTGCTTGAAATCAACGGGGCTCCCTGAGCCTAGCTTGAACAACATTTCTCTGATCCTGTTTGTTGCATCAGGCTCAACTGTTTCCTGTGTTCTGAGAATATTCCAAGCCCACTCCAATGCCTCGAATGCTCCTATCTCGTATGTTGACATGCGTTATCAAACACTTCCCCTTGATTTTGGGTTAAAAGGCAAACGCACCGGTTTGAATCACAGAGAGACGGGTGAAAATGGGTGTTTTTCTTCATAACCCTAAAATGCTTTATCGTCGTAGGGTTCCCTTGCGTGGAATAGGATGCTAGACGTAAAACTCATCCGAGAAAAGCCCGAGGAAGTAAGGGCAAACCTAGCCAGAAGACACGACCCAGCGAAGATTGAGCTCCTAGACCATGTGATAGCCACAGACAAAGAGTGGCGGGAGCTAACAGGCAGGGTCAATGAATTGCGTCGAAGGAGGAACGAGATATCCTCCGAGATAGGACGCGTCATCAAGAGCGGGGGAGACGCCTCATCCCTCAAAGAGGAGGCAAGTAGTATTCCCTCTCAGCTTAAGGAGCTAGAGTCAGAGATGAGTAATGCAGATGAGAGGCTCAGAGACGGTTTAATGAGACTCCCCAACATGCTTCACGAGTCGGTTCCCTATGGTGAGGATGATCATGATAACGTGGAGATCAGGCGCTGGGGAAAGAAACCAGAGTTTAGCTTTGAGCCAAAGAGCCATGCAGAGATCACCGAAGCATTAGGTATCTCTGATTTTGAGCGTGCGGCTAAGACAGCGGGAGCTGGGTTCTATTATCTACGGAACGAGTTCGCGTTGCTTGATCATGCGGTTCAGCGGTATGCTATTGACTTCTTATTGAAGCGTGGTTATGCATTGATTGAGCCACCGTTCATGCTTAGAAGGGCAGCCTATGAGGGTGTAACTGATCTAGCTGACTTTGAGTCTGTCATGTACAAGGTGGAAAACGAGGACCTTTACTTGATCGCGACAAGCGAACATAGCGTAGGCTCAATGCTTATGAACGAGACCGTGCTAGCAGAAGACTTGCCCATCAAGGTATGTGGAATCAGCCCATGCTTCAGACGAGAGATCGGTCAACATGGACGCTACACCAAGGGACTATTCAGGGTTCACCAGTTCCATAAAATAGAGCAGTTCATCTTCAGCAAGCCTGAGGATAGCTGGGAGCTTCACGAGGAGCTTCAACGCAACAGTGAGTTGCTGTACGAGGGACTTGGATTGCATTACCGTGTTGTGAATGTCTGTACTGGTGATATGGGTAGCATAGCCTCCAAGAAGTATGATATCGAGTGCTGGATGGCTGATGGTGAGTTCCGTGAGACAGGCAGCAACAGCAACTGTACTGATTATCAGGCACGTAGGCTTAACGTCAAATATCGGCTTAAGGAAGGAGCAGCCCCAGAAGGATTTGTGCATACCTTGAATAATACGGCTATCGCGACCAGTAGGACTATGGTTGCCTTGATTGAGCAGTATCAGCAGGAGGATGGCACGATTCGTGTGCCGGATGCTTTGCAGCCTTACATGAATGGTATGAAGGTCATCGATGGTTCGCTGAACCCACTTCACTTTTAATTTTCTTCAATTATTACTTTCACAACACCATTTCACTTATTAAATACCGCAATACATTGTACGGCATCTGCTTCGAGTGTGGGGAAGGAGATGAAACAAGGATTAAACGAAATCTGCTACGGGTTCTTTGCGACGTTGGCTAATCCAACACGCCTCGCTATTTTGGAGAGGCTTCAAGACGGTGCTATGAATGTCAGTGGTTTGGCTATGCTTCTTGATCAGGAGCAGAGTATGATCAGTCATAACTTGAAGCTTCTTGAGCGCTGTGGGTTTATTGCATCAGAGCGCAGGGGTAAGGAGAAACATGTTCACTTGAATAGGGAGATTATTGGTCCATTGTTTGAGCTTGTAGAACATCATGCTGGTAAGCATTGTGTAGCTGTTGATGATTGTCCGTATGATTTGTAGTGCCGTAAACCTTATATCGTCATGATATATTCTTCATATGAAGAATGCTTCATGAGGGATGGTGGATGAAAAAAGGAGTAACAGAACTATGCTACGGATTCTTCTCAACCCTAGCAAACCCAACAAGACTAGCAATAATCGAAAACCTACACCAACAACCAATGAGCGTCACAGAACTAGTAGACGCCATAGGACAAGAACAGAGCATGATAAGCCACAACCTACGGCCACTAACACGCTGCAAGTTCGTCACACGAAAAAGAGAAGGAAAAAACAACGTATACTACCTGAACCACGAAACCCTTGCCCCCATCCTAAACGCGGTTGAAAACCACGCAGAAAAATTCTGTGGAAACGGAGCCAACTGCCCCCTCAAAGCATCTCAAGGAAAATAAACAATGTTTTGTTATCAATGTGAGCAAACAGCCGGTGGAACCGGCTGTACCAGATTCGGAGTCTGTGGCAAGAGTCCCGAAGTGGCTGCTCTTCAAGACCTATTATTGTACGCTGTAAAAGGCTTATCCTATGTGGTCGTGGAGGGAAGACGCCACGGAGTAGTAGACACCAGCTTTAACCGCTTCACAGCGGAGGCTACATTCAGCACACTAACCAACGTAAACTTCGACAAGGAAAGGTTCCCCCCCTTGATCAAAAAGGCTGTGGAGTACCGTGAAGCCTTGAAGAAGAAGATCAAGGAAGCAGGCGGACCAGAGGGCTATGATAACCGCGCAGCTGGCTTTGTACCAGCAGGCACCATCGATGAGATGGTGAAGCAAGGCGCAGAGGTGGGCGTATTATCTGATCCTGACCGTGACCCTGATGTCCACAGTCTACAGCAGACACTTATCTATGGGTTGAAGGGTGTGGCGGCTTATGCCGATCACGCGGCGATCCTTGGACAAGAAGACCAAAAGGTCTATGATTTCATCTATGACGGATTTGTGGCATCAATGAAGCCCAATGCCACCGTTGATGAGATGGTGGGCGTTGTCCTCAAGTGTGGAGAGATCAACCTCCGCGCAATGGAGCTGCTGGACGCAGCCAACACCGGTCATTATGGTCACCCAGTGCCTACCAGTGTGCCTCTGGGGGCAAAGAAAGGTAAAGCGATAGTTGTTTCTGGACATGATCTCCATGACCTTGAGCTGTTGCTGAAGCAGACAGAGGGCAAGGGTATCAATGTCTATACTCATGGTGAGATGCTTCCAACGCATGGTTATCCTGAGCTGAAGAAGTATAGTCACTTCTATGGACACTACGGTACTGCTTGGCAGAATCAGGTAAGGGAGTTCAAAGAGTTCCCCGGCGCAATACTGATGACAACCAACTGTATCCAGAAACCAGCCGAGAGCTACCAGGACAATATATTCACAACAGGCTTAGTCGGATACGATGGAGTCCAGCATATACGGGACAAGGACTTCACGCCGGTAATCGAGAAAGCACTAGAGATGCCCGGGTTCAGTAAGGACACCGATAAGGGCTCAGTGATGGTTGGGTTCGGTCACAACGCCGTGATGAACGTCGCAGGTGCAGTGATTGATGCTGTGAAGGATGGCAAGATCAGGCACTTCTTCATAGTTTAACACGGTAACATCTCTTCCTGAGTGAACAATTTTGTGTCTATAATCTATAACCTTTCTTACCTTTTCAATCAGCTTATTATCTGAGAATTTTCTTTCTTGGCGAGGTGTGAGAATAACCGCCATCTCTGCCAGGTTTTCGCTTTTTTCGGTCTCAAGCTCTCCAGTAGCTATGCTTGCGCCAACAGTTGAAAAGATGTTCGTTATTTTTTGCTTTTCGGGCATTTGGGAAATTTTCTCTTCTATTTTGGATATCCTTCGGTCGGTCTCGGTTATAGGGGTTCCTACAGGCAGGCGAAAATGAATCCTAAATTCTCCTTGATCAACATCTGGAAGTAGCTCCCAGCCTGTAAGATATAGTCCCAGCCCTGCCAAAACCACCACCTCTTCCGTAACCCCTTCCGTATCCCCCACCAAATCCTGCTCCCATTCCAAATCCTCCTGGCATAAAACCACCTCCCACAGTTAAAGG
>CALGBN010000232.1 GCA_937877765.1 Candidatus Bathyarchaeota archaeon
TCTACACCGTCTAATTCGTCGGCAGCGTCAGATGTGTATAAGAGACAGACTGGAGGCTGGCGAGTTCAAATTCGTCTACGTTGTGGGCATGAATCCAGTATTGACATTACCTGATAGCCATAGAATCATAGCTGGCTTCAAACGAGAAGACTGCTTCTTGGTTGTACATGACACCCACCTCACCGAGACTGCCAACCTCGCTGACGTGGTGCTCCCAGCCACCACCTATCTTGAAAAAACCGATGTAATAGTATCTGATTGTCATCCCTTTATCCGGTTAGCCCTCAAAACCATCGAGCCACAGGCAGAAAGCAGAGACGAGTACCCGTTGATGCTTGAACTAGCAAAAAGAATGAACGTAGATATGACGTGGGTACATGTTGATCCATGGAAAGACATGGCATATAACTTCAGAAACGCCTTCAAAGATGGAGACTTCCAAGACTTACTCGATGGGAAGAGTCTCCAGTTCCGTTACAAACCCATAGATGCCTATCAAACTAAGTCTGGTAAACTAGAGTTCGCTTCCAAATCGGTCACGGAAGGCGTATCCTCTTTACCAGAACAGCTTGAAATCAGCTCTGATGAAGACGAGTTCATAATGCTGAACAGTTCTTTGCCCCAGTATCTTCACACCCAATTCAGGGACGTTTACAACGAGATACCAAGAACAATCTGGGTAAACCCCAAAGACGCAGCGAAACATTATCTCACAGATGGTGAAAACCACATCATATACAATGAACAAGGAGAACTAAGCGTAAACATCAAAATAACCCACAGAATTATACCCGGCGTCATCTGGGCAGCAAGAGAACTCATAGACGAAAAAGGAAACCCACAAAACCGGCTAACCCCGGGAACACCACAAGTGATCGGCGGCGGACCAATGTTTAATACCGTAAAAATCAGGTTCAAGGAGTAACCGTTTTACCATTTACCTTGCCTCTATTGTGGCATGAAGATCCTTGAAGACATACGAGTACTTGACCTTACACAGTTCTGGTTCGGGCCATTCTGTACCATGATGTTAGCTGATTTCGGTGCTGAAGTAATAAGAATCGAGCCACCTTGGGGCAGTGTAGATCGACTCGCAGATGCATATATTGCTGTCTCTTATACACATCTCCGAGCCCACGAGACCTCTCTACATCTCGTATGCCGTCTTCTGCTTGAA
>CALGBN010000233.1 GCA_937877765.1 Candidatus Bathyarchaeota archaeon
GTCTACACTGGGTATAGAACTATGCGAGACAGCGTTTCAGGAAGCCGATGCCTACGTAGTTGTTGATACAGGGAGCCTTAACCAGCTAGGCGGATGGGAGAAGCCGTTAAAGGAGACGGATGCAAGGATCGTCTTCATAGACCATCACCTTCCGGACAGCGAGGTATACGAGCTGTCAACACTGTACTTAGTGGACCCCGAAGCATCTTCTGCATCAGAGATGGTTTACACGCTTTATGCTTATTACGACGTGACGCCTTCGGAGGTCGCATCGACAGCCCTACTTGCCGGCATCGCGTACGACACCAAACACTTCTCTCTAGGTGAATCTAACACGTTCCAGATAATCTCGGCTCTTCTCAAACAGGTGGGAGATGTTTCAATGATCAAGGATCTGCTGACAATCCCATCTAGGCAGTCTGAGAAGATAGCGAGGCTGAGAGCCGGGCAGCGTGCGGAAATAGAGGTATTAGGGGACTGGATATTGGCTTTCAGTCGCCTCGGCTCCTTCCAGTCTTCCGGGGCAAGGGCCCTCTTGTCTTCGGGGGCAGACGTGGCGGCCGTCGCCGGGAAAGACAAGGGCACGCTGAGGGCCAGCTTCAGGTCAAAGAATCGGTTTTACAGTCTTACTGGAATCCATCTGGGGGAGGTCGTGGGTGAGCTTGCCTCAAGGCTCGGCGGCTCAGGGAGCGGCCACCCAACGGCAGCCGGATATAACGGCGAAGGCAACATCGAGGATTTCATAGATCAAGCAAAGATGCTATTCAGGGATGAGTTTAACAGGCGAGGCTCCCAGCAAAGTATTATAGGTTAAACTATTATATCAAAGGCTGCGTTCAATAAAGAAACCCGGTTTCGTGAGGGCCGCAGAGTTGGGATTGATCGAAGTAAAAGACCTGAAGTACACTTACCCCCACTCTGATAAACCCGTCCTCATCAACATATCCCTCACGGTGCAGCCCGGGGAGTTCATTCTTTTGACGGGCCCCAGCGGTTGCGGTAAGACCACCTTTTGTAGATGTCTGAACGGCCTAGTACCTAAGTTCTACAACGGCGTCATGGAGGGATCAATAAAGGTCGCAGGCTTGGACACAAAGGAAAATCCAATAATGAAGCTGGCGCAGCATGTCGGCCTCATCTTCCAGAACCCGGACAACCAGATATTCGCCCTGACCGTGGAGAAAGACATCGCCTTCGGCCTAGAGAACCTGGGGGTACCTAAAGAAGAGATGTATAGGGAGATCGAATGGGCTGTCGAGACCACAGGCCTACAGCAACTACGTCAACGTGCAACCCACGAGCTATCTGGCGGCCAGAAACAGAGACTCACCATAGCCTCTGTGCTCGCCATGCGCCCAGACATCATAGTCATGGACGAGCCCACGTCCTTCCTCGACCCAGTAGGCGCAGAACACATCTTCTCGGTGCTGGACCACCTGAACAAGGAGCTGGGCATAACTATCATACTCATCGAGCACAGGATGGACCTCGCCGCGAAACACGTGGACCGGATGATCGTGTTAAACGAAGGAAGGATCGTACAGGATGGAGAGCCGGCCATGGTATTCGCCGATGATCAGACTCGCCTCTTGGGCGTTGGCATTCCCCGTGTGTTCGAGCTAGCTAGAAGACTCAGCTCAAGAGGAGTACATTTCAACAAGCTACCGATCTCTGCACAGCAGTTCTATGACGAGTTTAAATCAAGACTCCCCGAGCGTAAACCATTTAGAGCCGAAGGGATGGACGACCTATCCGGTTTCGCTGGTGAGTACCATCACCAACCCGTGATCGAGGTAAGAGACGCATGTTTCACCTACCCTGGAAACGTAGATGCACTCAGAGATGTATCGCTGACAATCTATCAAGGAGACTACGTGGCCATAATGGGGGAGAATGGTGCCGGGAAGACGACCCTCGTGAAACATTTCAATGGCCTGCTAAAGCCTTCTACCGGTGAGGTGATGGTCAACTCTGTGGATGTTTCAACGCTGAGCGTCGCCCAGCTGGCGAGGAACATCGGGTTGGTGTTCCAGAACCCTGACGACCAGCTTTTCGAGGAGACCGTTGAAAAAGAGATAAGCTTTGCCCTCAGAAACTTCGGATTCGACGAGTCTGTGATAGAGCAGCGTGTGACTTGGGCGTTGAACCTCTTAGACCTCACAGAATAC
>CALGBN010000234.1 GCA_937877765.1 Candidatus Bathyarchaeota archaeon
GACGGCATACGAGATGTAGAGAGGTCTCGTGGGCTCGGAGATGTGTATAAGAGACAGGCCGACATAGTTGTACAGAATTTTAGGCCCGGAACCATGGAGAGACTAGGCATAGGATACGATGTACTAAAGGAACTGAACCCCAAGATAATCTACGCCGCACTAAGCGGCTTCGGGCAAACAGGACCATACACAGCTCGACCATGTTTTGCGCCTATCGCGGAAGCCATGAGTGGACATACAAGATTGACCGGTGACGGTGTTGATCCAGATGGTCCACCTATCGAGATGGCTCAGGCATACGGTGATCTTGGACCTGGGTTATTTGCCGCGATGAGTATTCTGGCAGCCATTAGACATCGTGACCAGACAGGCGTAGGTCAGATGATTGATGTAGCCCAGTTTGACTGTATGACCGCCCTAAACATGGCGATAACCGGCTACAACCTATCCGGAATGCTACTCCACGAGATACAGGACAAGTACCCTATGGCAAGAGGCTTCGGTGGACTCTTCAAAACAAAAGACGGGTACATCAGGCTCGCTAGCTTCAGCCCAAGGCTCATCGATGACCTAAGAGAATATATGGGCGTAGAAGAGGTAACCGAGGACTTGATAGAGGAGATGGTCAAAGATATGACCCGAGATGAGGCAGTCTCCTACTTTGTGGCTGCTCGTGTCCCGGTTGCACCCGTTTACAAGCTTAATGATGTCGTAGAGGATGAACACCTTATCGAGAGAAACATGTTCACAACTGTGGAGCATAAAAACGCAGGACCTGTTAAGGTAGTTAATTTCCCGATCAAGTTCAGCGAGACCCCTATACAAGTAGAAAACGCTTCCCCCATAATCGGAGAACATAATGAATCAGTACTCAGGGAGCTTCTGGGCTACAGTGACACGGATATAACTGCCTTGAAGAAGGCTAATGCAATCGCGGAGAACCCACAATGAAATACGATATAACCGGAATCTTGTCCAAGTACCCGGAAATCCATATAGGCGTCCTAGTTGGACGAAACATGGATAACAAACGCCAAATACCAGAACTCTATGGGCTTCAAAAAGAAGCAATCAAATCAGCCAAAAACCAGATCGGAGAGCACCCACCCACAAAACACCCTCACATAGCCTCATGGCGGGAACTCTACAGAAGCTTCGGAACCAAGGCAGGAGACTATAGACCATCAGCCGAGGCGCTAGTCAGACGCTGTATCAAGGAAGAAAAGTTACCACGCATCAATAACGCTGTAGACTTCTACAACGTAGTCTCCGTAAAACACGTTATTCCCATGGGTGGCTTTGACTTGGAGCACATTGAAGGCGATATTTATCTCAGATATAGTGATGGTGGAGAGACGTTCATTCCTCTTGGACCCGGAAAACCCGAGGAAACCTATGAGGGAGAAGTTGTTTATGCTGATGACAAGCGGATACTTACTCGTCGTTGGAACTACCGCGACGCTGAAGAGACCAAGATCACAGAAGAAACCAATAATCTGGTGATGTTTCTCGACGCCTCACCCGCGATAAGTGTCGAAAAAGTAAGAGAAGCCATAGAGGAGCTCAGAAAACTATATGAAAAACACTGTGGCGGAGATTACACCACGGTAATAGCCGGAAAAGAAAACCCGGTAATAGAGTTGGGAGGCTAAGCCTCCACGTTATACTTGTCATAGAGCTTCTTCAAGAGACCGTTTAACTCACGTGCACGGTCCTCGGACTCACTGGGCTTTAACTCCTTACACTCATAGCCCACCACTTCACGCATATACTCGACGTTCTCATCCCGGTAGACCACCGTTCCATCATCCTTGATACGCTCAATACCGTCACACTGAGCACCAGCCTCATTAATCTTGATGGCTTCCTCAAGACTTAGATCAGGTATAGTTACCTCAGCACCATTTTCACCAAGTCTACAAGGATACGCACCAGGCAATCCTTTGGGCGCAGGTACACATTCCATCATCTCGTTTGTATCATAGTAAACCGCCAAGACATTCTTCAGGAAACTCGCACTGGTTCTCATCTGATCAACCAAAGCACCTGAATACTGTGCACTCTTCGCGTAACCCGCCTCCGCGTACATATCCCTAAGCTTTGTGTTAGGATACCGTTCTGTGACTTCCTCGCCGTCAACCAGTATCTTAACCCAGAAAGGAGCATCCATACGCTTCGTATAGAAGGCTCCATGGTGGCCAACACCATATATCTTCACGCTCCTGTATGGAACACCTAGGTCTCGGGCGATAATCCGCTTAAACCTGAATATACCCAGATCCATGTTGCCACCACCACAGACAGGAGCCATACCAAGCTTACCAAGCACCACGTTTGTCGCATCAGGGAACGCCCCATTTACCACTTTGATATCTAGTCCAGTCTTCTTTATTGCCTCCATCAGCTTCATAGCCAAAGTAAGATGATTTGGAAGCCAAGGACCAATGGGGCCAATCTTCTTGTATTCATCATCAGGGAGAAGCCTCGTAATCCACCATGAGCCGAGACTAGCAAGGTTACATACTACCTTTGGTTGAAGCTCTTCTAGTTTCTCGGCGGTACCCTCGATATCAAATAGATCAATCTTCTCAAAACTCAAGTCAGGATAAAAACCGAAACTATGTGCAATATGTAGGCTTTCCTCTATCTCGAATCTGCCTTTTGTTTCATTTACGTCTGAGCCGATTACCTTGATGGGTAGCCCCATGCTAGCTATCTGGTACATCATATCGTGACCTACGCTGCCAGCTGAACCGATAAGCAATATACTATCCATTTTACCTCATTGATGAGTAGTTCAAGAAGTATTAAAAATTTCAATATTTATTGAATCAATAATCATACATTTAATACTAAGTAAATAATTCCACTAAGTAATATATAGTTAAAATCACCATATTCAAATCATGCTCACTAAAAGAACCCTACTAGTTACTCTAATTATTGCAGCGCTCGCTCTACCGACCGTATCTTGTCAGGAGACAACGCCCACCTCCCTAGCTATTACGGTATACAGTGACGGAACAGCAAAAACAGTATTCAGCCTAGAGGCAGACCCTACAGAGGTTCGTGTCACAGTAGAACTCTTTGGACCTCCATATAGCAATCTAGCTATCAGGGATGAAGACGGAAACCCTCTTGGTTATTCTGTTGATGGAGCTAATGTTACTATAGACAGTATTGGAGCTGTCTCTTATACACATCTGACGCTGCCGACGAATTAGACGGTGTAGATCTCGGTGGTCGCCGTA
>CALGBN010000235.1 GCA_937877765.1 Candidatus Bathyarchaeota archaeon
ACCGGGCTGTTGTGAGGTTGATTTCAGAAAAATAAGGCTGATTATGGCTGGGATTGGGGTACCCCCCTCCCCCCCTTAGTGTTTTATACGCTTCAAGAAGCCCTTCACAAGTTCCTCGAACTTTTCTGGGACATCTTGTGGGATCATGTGTCCTGTACCATCAACTTTTACAGCTTCTATATCTGGTACTGTTTTCTCCATCCGTTTCTGGGTCTCCGGTGTCACCAAATCGCTTTCCACACCCATCAATAGGAGTACTGGGCACCGGATTCTTTCAACGTATGGCCAAAGATCAATCGCTAACCCGCTTCGCACCGTGTCGCCTCTTGGCTTGAGATAGAGTTTCCCGTCTTTCTGCTTAAACGCGTACTTGATTCTATTCTTCACGTAGTAGGGTGTGAATCCGGGGTATCGTTCAGCTAGCCATTCCTTTGCTTTTTTCTCTGTCTCGAAAAATGCTGGCGGCTCTGGTCTGCTAGACCCCCCCGTCATCTCAAAAGGTGCGATGTCTACTAGCACCAGTCCATTGTATTCATCTGGGTATTTTGCAGTGAGTATCATACCCATCATGCCTCCGACGCTGTGCCCGATGAGGACGCTGGGCTTGAAGTCGAGCTGTGTGCAAATGTTTCGCATTATCTCCGCGTGCTCATCTAGAGGTAGCTCGGTGTTTGGTGAGTCACTGTCACCGTGTCCCAGTATCGTGAGACTGAGAATATCAAAATCTGATTTCATTGACTCTGCGAGCTGGTCCATGCTGTGTCCGTCCATGCCCATGCTGTGGATGAGTAGTAATTTGGGTCCTGTGCCCTTCCAGTGGATATAGTGAATATTGTAACCATAACTATCTAGGTGTCCTTCCTTCATAACAATCAGCAGAAAAATGTGAACCAGATAATAACAATCTTCCCCTAACCCTAATTCAGCAGGTATTGCGTGGGTCTCAGGAATCAATGACCGGAATGAATTTCGTGGCTTCAAAGCTATGAGGATTTCGTCTGATTTCTATGATAAGGGAAATTGTTAGTAAGTTTCTGTGTAATATTTTATCATATCTTCTATCAGAGACTTCCTTTGCATTATTGATATAATCAGTTCCTTAAGATACGAGGTGCCCGTCTCTGTTATTGTATAGACTCTTCTTCGCTTTTCATTTGGCGGATTTTCCCAGTTAGAGGCAAGCAGTCCCTTTTTTTCAAGTCTTCTCAATGTGGTGTAAAGAGTGCCTGTCTCAATTTTGTCTTCGACTAAGTACCCGCTTTCGTTTAATGTCTCTAGGAGTTTGTAACCATGCATTGGTGTTTCGGATATCACTCTGAGAATGACTAAGGTAACCCAGTTTTTTGAGGGGAAAGCGCCCATTTCACTAATTTATACGTAACGCTGTTATATATGTAACACGGTTATACGTGATCAGTGAATGTTGGTTGAATCGAAAAAAAATATTTCTTATGTTATTGCTAGTGATGGTTTTCATCTCAGTCCAGACTGTAACCGCTGAGGAATCATGCGAAACCTGTCACCAAGAAACAGCAAATGACTTTTCTCAAAGCACCAAAGCAGAGTTCTTAGAATGTACTGACTGCCATGGAACTGAACACAATGGACCCGGAACAAATGAACCCACCGAGGTCACCCCCAAGACGTGTGCAACATGTCACGAGGAAAAAGTAAACGAGTTTTCTGAGGGAAAACATGCCTTAGGATGGGAGGCTATGGAAGGAGTACCAACCTATAACCAAATGCCAGAAGCAGTAACCGACAAAGGATGTGTACCTTGTCACAGTATTGGATACATCTGGGAAGATGAAAGCAAAGGAAGATGCGACACCTGCCATACCCGTCATACATTCTCAGCGGAGGAAGCGAGCAAACCTGAAGCATGTGGTACTTGCCATGCAGGGGATCATCCTCACTATGATATGTGGGCAAACTCAAAACATGGAATGCTATACACCATGGAGTCGGATAGAGCTCCAACCTGTATAACATGTCATGATAGTCATAATGTAATTACTGCTTGGGGATTCCTAGGATTACGTCCCGGAGACCAAGATGATCCTGAATGGTATAATGCAAGACAGAAAATCATAACGACCTTGGAGTCAATGGGTCCTGCGTTGGCCCCAAATGTTATGCGTGAGTCATATGAGGAATGGGAAACCCTCCGCGAAGATATGATTGATCGCTGTACAGAGTGTCATTCTGAGAGCTACGCGAGAAGAGAGCTTGAGAAAGGAGATGATCTGCTCCGTGAAGCGGATATAGCCATGGCGCATCTCATAGATTTGGCTAATTTAATGTATAAAATCAGGGTTATTGACGATAAAACTCGGTTCACAATATACCGTGAGGGCACTGCACATCGATTTTCAGCGTATATGGGTGGGTTTCATAACTCACCCAAGTACGCTTGGGATGAAGGATATCTTGCTTTAGCGCAGACTTTGATCGGAGAAAGAGATGCTGCTATTCAGCATGTATTCAATAGTGCCGGTATAGTTTTAGGAATAATCGGCATAGTCCTTATCTCGTTTTATTGGTACAAAAATCGTACCTAATTTTTTCTATCATCTGTTGTGTAATCGGTGAATCTATAGCTAGTTGCGCTGAGTTATTGTTATGAATACTTTTCACAGTAATGGACCGTTTGAGGTAGTTGTTGTGGGTCTTGGGCCCGATGAGAAGCTACTTGAGTCTATTCAAGAAGCTGCAAGGATACATGATATCAAGCATGGCGCGGTAGTCAACGGAATAGGTACCTTGAGAAAGACGCATCTGCATTATGTAAACCAAAACGCATTCCCGCCTGACGTGGGATACTATGTTGTTGAGGAGCCTGCTGAGGTTGGTTCCATTAGTGGTTTAATTGTAGACTATGAGCCTCATCTCCACATCGATATCGGTGTACGGGATAACGAGACCTATACGGGGCACCTTGAACCAGATAGCATCGTGCTCTATTTAGCTGAAGTATGTATACTCAAGTTCAACGATGTTGCTATGAAGCGAGAACCAGACCCCGAGAAATATATTTCTCTTCTCGTCAAAAAGTAGGCTATCTTTTAGTGATTGTAAAAGCATTACTATAATAAGGGGTATCGCGCCTCTGAGCTAGAGATGTATTCTATTTGAGTAGCCACAAGTTATCCTTCACAAAGGTAGCAGAAATCAGCGATGTCCCTGTAGGTAAAATGTTGAAGGTAAAGATCAATCAGAATGAAATGCTCATAGCAAATATTGATGGAACCTTTTACGCCATGGATAACAAGTGCAGCTATGATCAAGAAGACCTAACCAAGGGAGCCCTCAAAGGTAACATACTAACATGTCCAAAAAACAAGGCAGAGTTTGATGTAACCACAGGAAAAAACGTGAAGGGGCCAAAGATGATGTTATTCAGGGTCAAGACTGATGATCTAAAATCTTATGAGTTAAAAATCGATGGCAACGATATTCTGGTCCATCAAGCAAGCTCTTGGGGAATGTAACCTTCTCTAGCTTTCTTCTTGTTCCTTGTATTGACTTTGAGCCCAGTTTATGAGTTTTTTAGCTTCGTCAGCGTCCTCCCATTTGAGAACTTCCGTGACCATTCCTTCGGCTCGCTTATAGTTGTTGTAGAAGTAGGTTAACTCGTCTATGACGCTGCGTGGAAGGTCTTCTAGGCTTTTTACATGCTTGTAGAAAGGGTCTGTGGTGCTGACTGTGACTATCTTGTCATCCATCTCTTTGTTGTCAATCATTTTTATGTTTGCAACGGGGCGTGCCACGGTAACGCAGCCTGTGAAGGTTGGTTCATTAATCAATAAAACAGCGTCCAATGGGTCCCCGTCATCGTCAAGTGTCTGGGGTATAAAACCATAATCAGCGGGATAGTATGTGTATAAAACCCTGTTAAGCTTGAATACACCCATTCGGGCATCATACTCGTATTTATTGCGACTGTTTCTCTGAATCTCGGTTACTACATAGATTTCCTCTGGTACGTCGGGTCCGCTGGGGAACTCTCGCCAATAATTCACCAATCTAATCGATTGGAGTAATGAATCCCGTCTTTTAGGTTTACCTACTAGAGCTCCTCGTAAGGTTGATCAACGTGGGCTAATACCTGTCGCCAAGCCTCAAGAGTCTCCAGTGCCTCCTGCTCATCCATGATCTGGATGACGAAACCTGTGTGTACTAGAACATATGTGCCCGGTTTGATGCTTCCCGGTTCCATGAGGTCGATTATTGCTTCCCTTTTTACTCCGCCAAAGTCAACGATGGCTGTCCTACCATCAATGCTCTCTACTTTTCCAGGTACTGCTAGACACATTTCAAATCACATCTAGGGGCGCTAAATATAACCCTATAGTTTATTGAAGTGTCTTGGAGATAGTTTAAATCTAGGATAATCGCTCATGGGGTATAATCGGTGACTGATGTGGAGAAAAAGAATCAACGTATTTTCTGGGCAATATTCATGGCGACATTCTTCGCAATGTTTGGTGAGACCATACCCCAAAGCTTCCAACCTCTCTTCATACAGAACCTCGGAGTAAGCGCAGCGGTCATCACACTAATCTACAACTGTCTCTTATACACATCTGACGCTGCCGACGAATTAGACGGTGTAGATCTCGGTGGTCGCCGTA
>CALGBN010000236.1 GCA_937877765.1 Candidatus Bathyarchaeota archaeon
GGGTTATGGGTGGAATAGTTATGGACCTCTCGTACTTTATGATTCATCGGTTCAATGGTTCAAGATTAGCATACGGGGTCGCCGGAGCCATCTACAACATCCCCGGAGATCTTCTCCTCTACTGGGCTTTTAACACGTTCCTTTTCTGGGGTTGGCCGATATTCTTCTTCATCTATGGGTTTGTCCTTATTCACGCTGTACTGGGAGGCTTAGCGGGGTTGTTTGTACCGGGTGTGCTTAACAGGATCAAACCGGTGACGGCATTAATAGGTGTCTAGCTTCTCTTTGAATGCTCTCTTGGGGTACTTCTTTGTCCCCGCTCGCGCGCGATTAATAGCGAGTCATCTTCCTCGGATATAGATTTGTGACAGTTTATCTTTATTTACTGGTAATGTATCAGGCTTAGTGGATATGTTGTTGGAGTGGCTATTCTTCGTCGCCTCGTGCCTCGTCATAGTGGCCTCCGCGCTGGGTATGCGCGCCGTGGCCATGAGGGACAGGGAGAAGCTCGTGCGACCCATGACCTCGTTCATGTTCGTGGATCAGGGAGGCCCCTTCGAATGGAAGATAGTAGATATAGGCTCCCCGATGGACGTGGCGCTGGGACCTATATTCAGGAAGGACGAGAAACAGGAGCCCCGGCAATAACGTGCTTAACCAGTTTTCAACCGCCTCCGGAAAGTACGCCGTGTATTATCTCCAAAGGATCATCCGCAAGTGCACTGGTCCTTACAAACAACCTCTGCCAAGGATACATCTGTATCGACCAATCGGTGTAGCCGTTCGCGGGCACCACCACAGTCTCGTCAACTATAACTGATTCACCGGAGAACGATATAAGGTAAAGAAACACGCTGATTACTATGCCTAGGTACGGGACTTTACGGCTCAAACACATCACCGAGAAACAAGATGACCCTAAACGAGATCATCCTCAACATCTTCGCTTGGCTCCTCGGTCTCCGGCTCGTTCCATAGGCTGCGAGGCTTTACTTTCCTGACTCACGGCCTCCCGCCTTTCCATCAATATCTTGATGATTAACACTATAATCACAAGAGATACCGCCATCATGGCTCCGAGCAGTAATTGATCAATCAGACTCACCCAGATCCCCTCCCCAGAAAAACCAGTGAAGGGTGAAACCCGCCTACCAAGTCTCTTATACTCATGATTCGCGCAAACCAGTTCAACTAAAGGACGATATAATTATGATATAATACTAAAGATTAGAACACCTAAAAATACGGTATGCCTGCCTGAAAAAATTTCTTCTCTAAGAACACTCCACCAATTCATCGGTATGGTGAAGATTTCTTCTCGAAAACCCTCATAAAACCACAGCATTATGCATTGTTGAGACAAAATGGGCTCTGAAGAAGATACATACAACGTCATCTTCCACGCATTGAAACACCCGATAAGGAGGAGAATACTCAGACGGTTAGACGCCCAGCCCACGACGTTCACAGGCATATTGAACGAGCTGGGGATCGACAACGGCCTACTAAACTATCACCTGAACAGCCTGAACGAGCTAATCACCAAAGGACCGG
>CALGBN010000237.1 GCA_937877765.1 Candidatus Bathyarchaeota archaeon
GGCATTAGCCAAAGCCACAGGCGCAAAGGTAGTCAACAGCGTAGACCAGCTCAGTAAAGAGGACGCAGGTTACGCAGAGCTTGTTGAGGAGCGCAAGATCAGCGACGATAAGATGATCTTTGTTGAGGGATGTAAGAACCCCAAGGCAGTAAGCATCCTCATCAGGGGAGGCACCGAGCGTGTTGTAGACGAGGCAGACCGCAGCATCCACGACGCATTATGCGTAGTAAAGGACGTTGTACAGGAGCCAAAGATCGTTGCAGGCGGCGGAGCACCTGAGATCGAGACAGCCAGACTTCTAAGAGACTTCGCTGAGAAGCTCGCGGGACGTGAAAGACTAGCAGTAGTCGCATTCGCGGACGCATTAGAGGTTATTCCAATCACTCTAGCCGAGAACAGTGGAATGGACCCAATCGACGCGATAAGCGAGATGCAGAGCGCACACGCCAAGGGCAACAAATGGGTAGGCGTAAACGGCTACACAAACAAGGTAGAGGACCTATCCAAGATCAACGTCTACGAGCCAATGGTAGTCAAGGCACAGGCAATCAAGTCAGCCACAGAGGCAGCCACACTCCTACTGAAGATCGATGACATCATCGCTGTTCAGAAGATGAGCGCCCCACAGGGCCCACCAGGCGGCATGGGTGGAATGGGCGGTATGCCTCCAGGCATGGGCGGAATGCCCGGGATGATGTAGGAGGATAAATGAAATGTCATACTATACAACACCAAGCGGACAACAAGTCATAGTCCTGAAGGAAGACACCGAGCGTCAGAGGGGACGCGATGCACGTCGCAGCAACATGATGGCTGCACAGATCATCGCAGAGGTCCTCAAAACAACTCTCGGCCCAAGGGGCATGGACAAGATGCTCATCGACAGCCTAGGCGACATCACCATCACAAGTGACGGAGCCACGGTCCTCGAAGAGATCGATGTACAGCACCCAGCAGCCAAGATGATGATCGAGGTCGCAAAGACACAGGACAAAGAGGTCGGCGACGGAACCACAACGAGCGTACTCCTAGCAGGAGCCCTACTGAACAAGGCGGGCGAGCTAATTGACGAGAACATCCACCCAAGCATCATAATAAGCGGCTACCAGGCAGCCTCCGAGAAAGCATTAGAGGCGCTGGAAAAAGCATCAATCGATGTAAGCATGGATGACCACGAGACTCTCATGAAGCTCAGCAACACCAGCATGAGAAGCAAGGCAGTCACCAATGAGCGTGACCACCTGAGCAGCGTCGTGATCGACGCAATCAAGCAGATAATTGAGAAGCGTAACGGTGACGTAATCGCTGACGTTGATAACGTCCAGATCGTCAAGAAGGAAGGACAGAGCCTCAACGAGACAGCCCTAGTAAAGGGAATCATCGTTGACAAGGAAGTAGTCCACGCAGGTATGCCCAAGAAGATCAAAGGCGCCAAGATCGCTCTCCTTGATACTCCACTAGAGGTCAAGAAGACCGAGTTCGACGCAGAGATCAGAATAAAGGACCCAAGCAGCATACAGGCTTTCCTAGACAGCGAATCAGATATGCTAAAGAAGAAAGTAGATCAGGTTGTCGCCACAGGCGCAAACGTGGTCTTCTGCCAGAAAGGCATCGACGATATGGCTCAGCACTACCTAGCCAAAGCAGGTGTACTGGGAGCACGTAGAGTCAAAAAGTCTGATATGGAGAAATTGGCGAAAGCAACAGGCGGCAAAGTAATCAACAACCTAGCTGATCTGAAGGAAGCTGACCTAGGTGCTTGTGGAATCGTCGAGGAGAAGAAAGTCGGCAACGACAAGATGATCTTCGTCGAGGAATGCAAGGACCCACAGGCAGTCGCCATATTCATCAGAGCAGGACTTGAAAGAATGCTTGACGAAGCAGAGCGCGCACTGAACGATGCCCTCTATGTCATCTCAGACGTCGCAGAGGTACCCCAGATGGTAACCGGCGGCGGAAGCATCGAGATGGAGATGGCAAAAGCAGTACGCGAGCACGCTGCACAGGTCGGTGGACGAGAACAGCTAGCCATTGAGGCATTCGCAGAGGCTCTTGAGGTAATCCCAAGAACCCTAGCCGAGAACGCTGGACTTGATATCCTAGATACTATGGTCGCATTGAAGGCAGCTCACGCCAAGAAGGATGGCGAGAGCATGGGCGTCAACGTCTTTGACGAGGGCGTTATCGATATGCTGAAAGAAGGCGTAGTCGAGCCCAAGGTGGTCAAGGAGCAGGCAATCCAGTCAGGTATCGAGGTCGCTTCAATGATCCTAAGGATCGATGACGTAGTCGCTGCGAAGAGCGGTGGCGGCGGCATGGGCGGCGGACCACCCGGTGGTATGCCAGACGACATGGACATGTAAGTGTCCAACCCAAATTTTTCTAACTATTTTTATTCAAACAATAAGTCCCCTAGTGGTAACGGGTTAAAACATTGAGTAGATAAACAATTAATACAATCTGCACTCAGCAATATACATGGACTTTAAGGATAAAGCATCGGAAAGAATCGAGAAATACCGCAAAGACATTGTCGGTATCAGTAAACAGATTCACGCTGAACCAGAACTCGGACACCAAGAATACAAATCATCAAAACTCTTGGTAGACGAGCTTGAGAAACATGGATACAAGGTCGAATACGGTGTATCAGGCATGGAGACCGCTTTCATTGCAAGAAAAGGTGAAGGTAGCCCCAAGATTGGGATATTAGCCGAGTATGATTGTCTACCCGGTATTGGTCACGCTTGTGGCCATAACCTGATAGCTGCTTCAGCCCTTGGAGCAGGAATAGGATTAGCGGAACTCATCGAAGAAATAGGTGGAGAGGTTATTGTCTTCGGTACCCCAGCGGAGGAAGGGGTAGTTCAGAACGCAGGAGGAAAGGTGGTTATGATTGACGAGATCAAGAAGGTTGATGTCGCTATAATGATTCACCCTGCTCCTAGATGGGGAAGCTATGGCACTAGCAACGCTCGTGAAAGCTTCCTTGTGGAGTTCCATGGCAAGAGTAGTCATGCGGGTGCTGCGCCGGAGAAGGGAATCAATGCGTTGGATGGGGTACTGTTAACCTATACTGGAATCAATGCGTTGAGACAGCATATTCCTGACGGCGTCAGGATACATGGAATCATCAAACATGGAGGAGACTCACCTAACACCATACCGGACTACGCCTCTGCACATCTCTACGTCAGGGCTCCAACAATGCCATTGCTCAAGGAAATATATGGTAAAGTGGAAGACGTCATCAAAGGCGCAGAACTCCAGTCAGGAGCCAAGAGCAAGATAACACAAGTAGCAAACACCTATGCGAACACTATCCCCAACAAGATACTTAGTGATGTCTGGAGGGAAAACATGGTAAAGATTGGCGTGGAAGACTACCCTGAGGAAAAAGAGTTACGTCAAGGAGGTGGCTCAACTGATTTCGGTAACGTGAGCCAAGAGATACCCGCCTTGAGTGCTTACATCAATATAGGTGATGTAATACTGCACAGTCCCAGCGGCGCGGAGATGACTGGCACTGATCATGCTTATGATGTTATGATCATGGGTGCCAAGGGTTTGGCGTACACTGCTTTGGATCTACTTACTGACACTGATTTGAGGAAGAATGTGAGGAAAGAGTATGAGGATAGAATAGAGACTCAGTAAAAGTGCGGCTCCTATACCTTTAACCTCTTTCAATCTCGAATATTTGATCAAGCGGAGCCTCTTCGATTTCCTTTATCAGACTATGAGGTATTTCTTCATCCGTCATACTGCCTTTGAGTTTATCTATTACTTCTTGTTTAAGCTTGACTCTAACACTTTTGTTATCTCTGGAAGTGAAAACCGCCTCTACACCGGGTTGCTCAATTACAGTTATGTTCTTTTTTCCCATTGTACACCCTGTGCTGCTCTGGATTCCATCAATAACACATGAGTCTGGTGGAGCCCAGTTGAGCCGTACTTCACAGTTTAGACCAAACCAGCCTTTGCAGTCAAGCATCTCAAGGGCTGTGATTCCCATTCTGAGCCCTATGGTCATGAATGGTCCATCGTGTCCATGAAACTCGATGGCGCGTTGTTCTAGCTCAGGGGTTAATTTTCTTGGTTTAGGTTCTTCTACAAAGTTCATAAAATCACCAGTATTACGTTTATAGGATACAGTAATAATTCATATTTAGAGTTTCTCTAATAGAATCAGGAAAACTTGTTCCTTACTGTTTTTTATACATCCGATCCCTTGCTATCAGGGATATTTATGGGCAGAAGCTATCTGGACCTGAGTAAGGATGAGAAAGAACACGCACTCGCACTCCACAAAGAGAGCATAGTAATCGACAGCAGCATAGTCTCCGTAATAGACTACGTCGCAGAAAACATGTGGCTGGAAGACGTGCTAGCTGGAGGATTGACGGCAAGTAACCTCACAGTGGGCATGCAGCGTAGATTCGCTGAGGCGTTAGCGGAGATTATTGAGCATAATCACTGGGCGAAAAAGAACGAGGACAAGGTCATCGTCGTTAAAAAGACAAGCGATATTGAGCGTGCAAAGAAGGAGGGAAACCATGGTATAATGTATGGGCCACAGGATAGCATGTTCCTAGAACGTAACGTAGACTTCCTTGATGTAGCCTATGATCACGGACTCAGAGCGATGCAGCTAACCTATAACTGGAAAAACGAGGTAGGAGATGGTTGTCGAGAGAAAAAGGATAGCGGTCTTAGCTGGTTCGGAGAAGCCGTCGTAGAACGCATGAACAAATTAGGCATACTCATAGACCTTAGCCACACAGGAGATCAGACCTGTTGGGATGCAATCGAACAGAGCAAAGACCCGGTTAGTTTCACACACATCATACCCAGACGTAGTGCCCCTGAGCAGCCCGGTGGTTACGCGGAGTGGGCAAACAGAGCAACCAGTCTATGGGGTAGCTTTGTAGAGTATAGTAAGCAGCGTGGTAAGCCTGATGAGATGATGCAGGCATGTGCAGAGAAGGGCGGT
The DNA here is from genome assembly GCA_937877765.1 of Candidatus Bathyarchaeota archaeon. Taxonomy (GTDB): domain Archaea; phylum Thermoproteota; class Bathyarchaeia; order TCS64; family TCS64; genus RBG-16-57-9. Next base: position 4,994 of record CALGBN010000237.1, read on the forward strand.
GTAATTGGTGTTACTCCTTTCTTCGCTAAGAAGGCAGGCGATAGTAATCTCACTGATGACACCATGGATCAGTTGGATGAGACAGTAGATATTGTTGGTATAGACCATGTAGGGTTCGGCTCAGATCTTGAGTTCCCTAACACAATTACACGGTCAGCTTTCATCTATAAACACCCTGAACGAATAGATGTAGACTATTTCACACCGCTAGACAAGGATTGGGGATATGGCTACATGGAGAATATGCCACTTTTCACTATGGGACTCGTAGCACGAGGCTATAGTGATCAAGAGATAAAGAAAATACTCGGACTAAACTTCATGAAACTCTTCAAAAGAGTCTGGGGCGCCTAACCCATCCATTTATTTTCCAAGACTTTCTCCAAATTTTAGAGGAAAATCTCAGGTTCTTTGCGTTTGGCGTAGTCTGTTGAGAGCCATATAGCTGCTTTCAATACCCCTTCGTTATCCCAATGACGTGCTCCAGTGGGGCAGTTTTTGACACACGCGGTACAAGCAGTGCAGTTGCTTGAATCTGTCTCAACAGCATCGGATACGGTTACGCATCCTGTTGGGCAAACCCTTGCGCACATTCCACAAAGTATACAGGTATCAGGGTTTGTGACTGGGCTTCTAGTACTACTTTTCACTTCACGGTAGGGATAATTTCCGGGAACAGAGAAATCATCAAGTTTTTCGATTTTCTCTATTTTCTCCTTTAGCTTTTCACCAAATTCTTTTGCTTTTTTGATGTCTTCTGTGTCTGGTCTACCAGTAGCGATTGGAGTCTTTGGTGTATCGAAGCTGTGTTCTCCTATGAATGCACCGGCAGCAAATGCTCTGAAGCCGTTGGCTTTGGTGATGTTTTTGAGTTCTAGTAATGCGTCCTCGAACTCTCTGTTTCCATATACTACTATGAGAACTGTTGGAGTATTTGATGCTTTGAGTTTACTGATTCTTTTAACTGCTACAGTAGGTATTCTTCCACTGTATACGGGTGCGGCGATTACTGCTAGATCACTTGAATCAAATGTATAGTTCTTGGATTCAGAGCTAGGCAATGTAAGGTCTACAATATCATAATCTATCCCGATTCCCTGCTGGATGGCTTTAACTGTCTTCTCGGACGTACCAGTTGGCGAATAATAGATCAGTTTGACTCTTTTTATCTTCATAACACCCCCAGAGGATCGAACACCTATAAGGCGTACCCCCAAGGGATTCGGTAAACTTAACCAAAGTTCAACCAATAATAAGGTATGAGTGACCACCTTTTCCCACATTACACAAACCCCGGTGCAGATACACTGGGGAAAAAGATACTGCCTCTAAGAAACAGAATGACCATCTACAATGAATGGTTAATAAAAAAACTGGAAACCATGCTCCCCGGATACATGGATGAAACAGGCATCGACATGTGGCTCGTAATCGCACGAGAATACAACGAAGACCCTGTGATCATGAGCCTACTACCAGAGCCTAACCTCTATGCACGGCGCAGAACCATACTAATGTTCCACAGAAAGCCAGAAGGCGTCGAAAGATCTGCAGTATACAGATATGGCTTCGGAGACTTCTACAAGGGAGTCTGGGACCCGGATAAGGAAGAACAATACGAGTGTCTAGCGCGTTTAATCCGTGAAAAAGACCCTGAAAAGATAGGCATCAATGTGTCCAATACATTTGCTTTTGGAGACGGGTTGACCCACGGAGAATACTCGTTATTGGTTGATGCCCTAGGTGACTACTCTGATAGACTCGTCTCAGCAGAAACCCTCTGCATCAGATGGCTAGAAACCCGTAGCAAGGAGGAACTTGAAGCATACCCCATGCTAGCAGAACTAACCCACGCAATCATTCAGGAAGCATTCAGCAGCAAGGTTATCACCCCAGGTGTTACAACCGTGGATGATGTCCAGTGGTGGATGCGACAAAAGATGCTGGACTTGGGTGTCGAGATGTGGTTCCCGGCTACTGTAGATAGGCAGGGACATGGTGATAGCTACGAGGATAAAGAAAAGACAGGGGTGATTCATCGCGGTGATTTGCTTCACTGTGATGTTGGCTTCTTTTACCTAGGATTGGCTACGGATGTCCAGCAGAACGCCTATGTACTAAAACAGGGTGAGACAGACGCCCCACAAGGACTCAAAAACGCATTAGCTGACGCAAACAAGCTACAGGATTACCACGCTGAAGCTATGAAGACAGGAAGAACAGGGAACGAGATATTGAAGATAGCCTTGGATAACGCAAATAAAAACGGTTTGAAGCCCAGCATCTATACCCACCCATTGGGGGTTCACGGACACGCAGCTGGACCAACCATCGGACTCTGGGACCAGCAAGACGGAGTACCCGGCAGAGGAGACTACCCGCTTCACCCAGACACGTGTTACGCCATCGAGTTAAACGCAAAGCGAAAGGTACCAGAGTGGGATGACCAAGAGGTACGCATGAGTCTTGAACAGGATGCTTGGTGGACAGGCGAGAAACTTGTCTTCATGGCTGGTCGGCAGAAAAAACTACACCTAGTGAGCTAGATGAATATTAAAGCAATTGGAAAGAAAGCACTGGAATACGACAAGTATAGCGGATGCAGCCAAAGCGTACTACTTGCGCTTCAGGAAGCGTTTGAGATAGGCGACATGGAGAGCTTCAAAGCGGCAACAGTGCTCAGTGGAGGGGTAGCACGAAAAGGCGAGACCTGTGGAGCACTGATAGGCGGCTTACTTGCACTAGGCCTAGTGATTGGACGTGAGGACATCACAGATACTCAGACATACAGGGACGCTATGAAGCCCAGTGACGAGATTATCAAGGAGTTTCAGAAACGTCTCCAAGAGACCTTCGGGTTCACTGAGCCCCTCGAGACCACTATATGTCGGGATATACAGAAGAAAATCTATGGTGAGAGCTATGATCTCACTGATCCTGTGAGCTACAAGGCGTTTCTTGACGCCGGTGGGCATGGTGATAAAGGGTGCCCACTGGTTTGTGGTATCGCCGCTATAGTTACCGCTGAGAAGCTAATTGAGCTAGGAGCATAGATAAGGAGGGGTGGGGTCCATCCTCCGACAAATTATTCTGTTGTAGAGTATTTTCTATTTCGTTGTTTTCTTATACTTTATTGAACGGGTAGACTGTTCTTTAAACTAATTAGACTATTCCGTATCTTCTAAGCGCTACCTCTATCACACCTTTTACCATGTCGGGGAACTTTTTGCCGAGGGCGTACCACATCATGGGGTAGAAGCTTAACTCATCTCTTACGACGTCATAGTCGATGCCGGGTAGTGTGTTTACCTCAAGGAAGTATAACTCACCATGGGAATCATAGCGGTAATCCATCCTCGCCCAGTCCTTACAGTCCAGTGCCTTGAAGCTTGCCTTTGCATGGGTCTCAATTTGTTCTCGGAGAGCATCATCTATCTCTGCTGGACACTTGTTGCTACTATCATCCATCACGCTCTTGGCTTTCTGTCCAAGAACCCTGCCTAGTTCTGGGGGAAAGTTTGTGAAGTCAACCTCAAGTATGGGTAATACTGTTGGCTCCTCTGAGTCAATATAGTTGCCTACGAGTCCGACGCTGAACTCTCGTCCATCAATAAACTTCTCGATGAGTACGGGCTGCTTGTAGGTTTCAAGCATCTCAGATAGTTTCACTCTGAGAGTAGATTCATCGTTTACCACGTTGCCCCAGTTGATGCCTATACTACTTCCCTCATGACTAGGCTTCAGTATCAACGGGTAGGTTAGGCTTTCTCTTAGAGGTTCATCAAAGGATTCCAGTACTTGAAATGGTGCGGTCTTCAATCCATGATATTCTAGGATCATCTTTGTGGTTGGTTTATCCAGCCCGATGGCGTTCGCCATGATTCCAGAGCCAACATAAGGTATGCCCAGCATCTCGCAGAAGGCGGGTATCTGGCTCTCCCTGCTTTCTCCCGTGATGCCTTCTGCTCTGTTAAACACTATGTCTGGGCGGTGTTTCTTGAGGTTCTCGTAGCAGTTCTCATCAACCTCGATCAGTAAATACTCCCAGCCGGCAGCCTCTATGCCATGCTTGACATGCTCAATGGTCTCTTCTGGCTCAAACTCGATGTTGAACTCATCATCAGCATGTCTGATATTACAGCAGAATGCAACCTTGAGCTTATGGGACATCGTTGAGTGCCTCCTTGTAGATGCTTGTTACCTGATTTTTGACGTCTCCGGGTAGAGTTATTGATTCATGTACCCCGAAGAATGTCTTGTATAACTCATCCTCACGTGCTTGTGCCTCGTCAAGGAACCTGTTCTCAAACTCCTTCACTAAGGGACTCTAATCACCGTTCTTCCAAGCGAGATAGAATGCGAACAACTGCTCATCACGTCCCCTACCTGTAAGGGCATATGTATTCACATCTACTCCACCAAAGAGGCTGAAGTAACTGCGCATCTCATCGCTAAGCATGTTTCTGCTGAGCCCAACGCTGTCTGGGTCGAACCCACTTGCCTTAATCAACAAGTACATCTTGCAGCAAACACTACAATCCATGCACCATCTGTGATCCCTGCCCGCCTCGGTCTCAACAAAACAACTCCTATGATATTTTGCGACCTCAGGATACCGCTTGAACAACAGATAGACAACCGCAATATCATTCAGAGGCTCGATCACAGACATAGTGCGTACACCACCTAGGCTAAGCTGACGAGTGATAGAGTCAACCTGTTTAGTCCAAGTATGACACTGGTCGTAAGCGGGATAACATACGAAACCTTGACGATCCATATAGTACTCACCGCAGCTCTGCTCATTACCAAACAAGATATACTTACTCTCGAACTTGTTGGCAATAGGAAGTATCATTACAGCATACTGGGTGGTCTGGAGACCCCAACCAACCTCGGTCTTACCAACGCCAAGCCTGTGACCATCCCTTAGCTGACCAACAGTATGCTCAATTTTCTGAAGCTCAACTCCAAACTCTTTCTGGAACTTGACTGCAAGTTTGTCCTTGTGACGCTCCTCATAGGTAAGGGCCGGCTCCACGATATAGGCTGCCTGTGGGTTTAACCCAAGCTCGTCGCATACAGCCCATGTTAGTAGACTGTCTTTTCCGAAGCTTAGACTTACCACGGCGCTGTCTGGACGCGACTCATGTCTGTACGTGGGGAACTTGATCTCTTGGTCCTTAAAATACACCTTGAGGTTCATGTACTCCTTGATTAGCTCAGAAGTGAATGTTCCGTCAACATCGGCGCAGCTTGGAAGGTCCATGACCATGTTCTGGAAGAAATATGTCTGAAGATATGGTGATGAAGTGTTATACTGGATATTGTTTCGGCGGAAATGCAGAGGAAGATGAATTGTCTCGCTATAAACTAGGTTGTCAAATAAGACATCCTTTGCTTCCTGCGGATATTTTTGCCAAATCTCATCGGGATAATTAACAACATATTTTTGACCGCGGAATTTGATCTCAAATCCCGTCGGTGTCTGTTGGGCATTTATTGATAATCCGTTCACGGAAGTTCTAACCTATTTTCTATTTCGATGGGTTTAAAGCATGGAAATAATTGTTCCTATATTATCATCTGAGTGATTTTGTATAAATGTTTAGAAAAGAGTTTAAAGAACAAGGTATCGGCGATACCCTTTTTGCACGTTTAAAAAACATGGAGAAATTGCTACATTTCAGTAAATTTTACATAAAATTTGAGGCGGGCAACCCCACAGGCACAATGAAGGATAGAGCCAGCTACGCCACACTTAGACACGCAAAAGAAAAAGAATACACCACAATTGCAGTCGCCAGCTGCGGTAACTTCGGCGCAAGCATAGTGCAATTAAGCCAAATATTCGACATTGAGCCCCATGTATACATACCAGAGAGTTACCACAGCCCAAGAATAGCTGAGATGCAGCGTCTGGGAGGCATAATTCACAGAGCACCCGGAACCTACGAGGAGCTAGTAGAGTTGAGCGGTAAGGAGGCGGAGGAGAAGGGGTGGTATAATGGTAACCCGGGCACAGAGGAGAATAGTCAGATTAGTTTTGAGGCGTATGAGTCTATAGCTTATGAGATTTTTGATGAACTTGAGTATGCTCCTGACGCCGTAAGCGTATCAGTGAGTAACGGAACATGCTTCACAGGCATCTATATGGGATTCAGGACTCTATTCCGAAAAGGTAGAACAGACAAAATACCAGTCATGGTGGCAGCCAGCACAACAGGCGGAAACCCAATAATAACAAGCTTCAACGAGGGAAAGAAGAAGATCAAAGAACTTGCCCCAGATTCAATAACGGAGACTCCTGAGAATGAGCCTATCATCAGCTGGAAGAGTCTTGATGGCCAACAGGCTCTTGATGCATTGTGGGCGAGCGAGGGATATGCTTGTGGGATATCGGATGAGATAATGATCGCTTTCAGTAACCTATTGGAGAAGGAAGAAGGGCTATCAGTATTACCTGCATCAGCGGCATCAGTGGCAGCCATGTCAGCGTATGTTAAGGAAAGAGCTACTCCCAAATCCAAGTGTTTCGTATCGGTCTTGACTAGTCGAAAATACTAGTACTCCACTTTTCCCGGTACTCTGGGTAGTTTCTTACAAGGTATCAGTATAGCATTAATGTAACCAAGAATAAGTGTAGACTATGCAGCCCAGCGTCTTCGACAAACTACATCCAAGCATACGTTTAGGGTTAGAGGAACTGGGCATAGAGAAACCCACACCACCACAACAGAAGGTAATCCCACCAATACTAGCTGGAGAAAACGTGTTACTAGTTGCTCCGACAGCTAGCGGAAAAACAGAGTCAGCCTTGCTGCCTGTGTTTGATATGTTTTTACGTTCACCAAAGGAGAAAGGCATCAGCATCATCTACATAACGCCACTGAGAGCATTGAACAGAGACATCGAGAAACGAATGATGTTCTGGGCAGACCACCTAGGGATAACCGTTGAAGTAAGGCACGGTGACACCTCTCAGAAACAGCGACGCAGACAGAGCAGAAAACCGCCCCAGATGCTCATAACAACGCCCGAAACACTGCAGGCTATACTGCCTACAAAGTCCATGAGAAAACACCTAGCCACAGTCAAGTGGATAATCATAGACGAGATACACGATCTAGCCGCAAGCAAACGAGGCGCACAATTAACAATTGGAATGGAGAGGCTGGAGAAAGCAGCGAAAAAGGCGCCCCAGAGAATCGGGTTAAGCGCAACAGTTGGTAATCCTGAGACTGTGGCTGAGTTCTTGGGTGGGGTGCATGATGTTTTCATCGCTGAAGTAGAGGTGGATAAGAACTATGTCTATGAGGTTCAGTTCCCTCAGCCAACAGACGCTGATTATGATTTAGCTGACGAACTGCAGACAAGCCCCAAAGCAGCCTCGATACTCAACAGGATCAAACAACTTGTCCGGAATCATAACAGTTCACTGATTTTCGTGCAAGGTAGGGGGCAAGCTGAGGGGCTGGGTTTCAGACTCAAACAGATGGACCCGGGAATAGAGGTTCATCATGGAAGCCTCAGCAGAGAACAACGCCATAAAGTAGAGGACATGTTCAAGGAGGGGCAGCTAAAGGCAATAGTTTGCACCAGCACCCTACAACTTGGTATCGATATAGGTGAGGTTGATTTCTGTATCCAGTATCAAAGCCCAAGACAAGTAAGTGCCTTGATCCAGCGTGTAGGGCGAGCAGGGCACACTCTGAGTAAACTCAGTGAGGGTGTTACCATCCCAGCCTATGGTGAGGATGCCCTTGAGAGCCTTGTAGCCTCAGAGATGGCTCGCAGAGAGAGGATTGAGCCTACGTTGGTGCATATGAAGCCCCTTGATGTGTTGACGCATCAGATTGTTGGTTTATCTCTACATGATGAGGAGGGGGTAAACGTGAAAGAGGTCTACGAGTTAGCGCTGAGAGCTTATCCTTTCAAGGAGTACACTTGGGAGGAGTACTCTGAGTTAACCGAGTTCCTCAAACAGATAGGATTGATCAATAAGGAGGGAGAATTGTTGAAGAAGACAGGCAAAGGACGCAGATACTATTTTGAGAACCTAGGTATGATTAACGATGAGCGAAGATACCCGTTCATAAACGCCATCACAGACGAGATGATAGGCACAGTAGGCGACGAGTTCTGGAGCCTCAGAGCACGAGTCGGACTCAACGTAATCCTCAAAGGAAGAGTATGGCGAATACTCCAGATAGATGAAGAAAGAGGAGTATTACATGCCCTACCAAGTACTGATCCACTAGGAGCTGCCCCCGGATGGGATGGTGAACTCATACCAGTCTCCCGGGAATTAGCGGAAGAAACTGGAACCCTACGTGAGACCATCCTAGAAGCAGAAAACAACCTTGAAAGCATCACTGGTAAGCTGGATGCTGATGTAGGCAGCCTCAAAGAGATACTGGACGAGTCAAAGGCGCATCTCAAATCAGGGCTACCACTTCCAAGCAAAGACAACTTAATCCTAGAGATATGGGACCAGTACATCGTCATTCACAGTACACGAGGCGAGAACTTCAACAGAACTCTTGGAGCTATTTTGGACGCAGCCCTCAGTGAAAAAGAGTTGATCTACAACTGGTGGAACGATCCATATAGACTGCTTATCGAGGCGCCTAACAAGCTTAATGAGTACGAGATAGAGGACATCACTAAACTGATTAACTCACTAACCGGAGAGGAAGCAGATAGACTACTCAGCGAGTACATGCACGCGAGGTTCCCCTTCGGATACAAAATGAAGTTCATCGCTGAGCGCTTCGGAGTCATCCCCCGAGGTAAATCAATTGGCTCCGAGAGAATCGAGAACCTCTACTACCGGTTCAAAGACACCCCCCTCTACCATGAAACAATACGAGAAGCCTACCACGAGAAATTAGACCTACCAGCAGTACAAGACGTAATCACTGGCATCAAAGATGGACGAATCGAGTTAATCACCAAGAAAGTCTTTGAACCTAGTGCATTGGCGCGTCATATCTTGGAGAAGTATGCTGATATTGAGGAGTTGATGGCAACAGACGCCACGATCACCGATCAGATTCAGTACATGAAGCAGAACATTGAGTCACGCAAAGTAAACCTAGCATGCGTCAACTGCGGAGAATGGCACATAAATATCAGAATAAGGGAGCTAGAAGACCACCCTAAATGTGGAAACTGTAGCTCAGGGCTTCTAGCCATGGTGCACCGAAGACAAGCCCCAGAACACTTCCAGATGCTACTCAAGAGGTGGAGAAAAGGAGAGGAGTTATTCGGTGAAGACCATGATGAGCTTGTTCATGGACGTAAGACCGCGGATATGGTATTGAGCTACGGTAGAAAGGCTGTGGAAGCGTTAATGGTGTATGGAGTGGGCCCAGTTACAAGCTATCAGGTGCTCAGCCGAATGCATCGCAGTGATGAAGAGTTCTACAAGGACTTGCTCAAAGCTAAGATTCAGTATATGAAGACAAGGCAGTACTGGGCGGATAAATAGAAAAGTGGATGACTAGACATCCAATGCAAAGTTTCTGTGGGCTATTGCTGCACCACTGCTTAACGCCATGGCGATCTGAATAACCTCAGCTAGTTCTTCTTTTGATGCTCCAGCGGCTATTGCTGCTTTTGCGTGTCCCTCGATGCAGTATGGGCATCTTGTCATGTAGGTGCATGCGACTGCGATGAGTTCCTTTGTCTTTTTATCTAGTTTTCCGGGCTCAAAGACCATGCTATTCCATTTACTCCATGCATCCATGGTTTCTTTGTCAAAGTATTCTCCTACTTTGGGGTCTCGTTCCTTCGCGTAGTGATAATCCATAACAAAATACCACAGGCTTCAGGGATTTAAAATTAATCAACAGATTCTCGCAGGGTATCCAACGTCCTATTCAAACCGTCACCAAGATGAACCTCATTAATCTCTCTGAGAACATCCCTTATCTTTGCTGATTCAAGAACCTCGTCAACTCGTTGGACAAGATGTTCTAGTGTGACCTCTCGTTGATGTATCGATTTTGCTACGTTCATTTCCATTGCTCGTCGAGCATTACCATACTGCTCAGGATGCTTAGGCATGGGAATAATCACACTAGGCTTCCCATAGCTAATACTCTGCATCAGTGTCTCGTGTCCACCGCGGCTGATCACGGCGTCGCATGCATCAAGATAATCAAACCTGTTCTCGATCCATGGAATCAGGGTCAAGTTTCCACGCTGTATTTTTCTTGAGCCACCGTTAGGAATCCCCATGGACATTATGACTTTGTATCGGTCGGGGAACCTACTCAGTATGGGTATCAGTAGCTTGATGAGGGGTATCTTCTCAGACCTTGGACCACTGATACCAGCATAGATCAACTTTTGATCCTCTCTTACCCCAAGTTCTTCCCTGATCTCTTTAACTCGGTTATTCTTGTTTGGAGTCTGGGGTATTATTGAGCCTACTAGTTTAACTCGTGCCCCTATTCTGCGTGGTATTCTTAGGCTATCGAGACTGATGGTGTATGGCTCTGGGAAATCAGGAATCAATATTATACTGCTAAGAGCCCATGACCGCCCCAAGGTAGTCATTATCATACCATCAATAACTCTGAAAAAGATAGTATCACGTTCCCGGGGCACCCTTGGGAGATACTGATTCAATATAGAAACAATGGGTATCTTGAGAAGCCTCGCAGCGTAGATGGAACTGAGTCTAGTATCAGCGAAGACCAAGTCAGGTTCAAAAGCTTGTATAGTCTGCATCTCAAACCTAACTTGATCGAGGAAAGTAAGCGCGCTTCCCATACCAGACAAGAGAGTTGCTGCCTTGATGTCTATGCTTCCAGTGATATCTACATTCATACTCAAGTCTGGAGCCGAGACCACAGGCAAACCAAACTTGTGAACATAATCAACACTCTCAAGATACGTAGAGAGGAGAACCTGTCCTCCCTCAGCGATGACACTCTGAGCGATAGGCAATGTACGGGTTATGTGACCTAAACCCATACCACATACACCGAAATAGATGCGTTTGCCATCGAATCCTGTCATCGAGTATTACTCCTAGTCTATTATGTGTCTGATTATTTTTCCTCGGGGAGTCTCTTCCTTAAACAATATCGCTTGGAACCTGTATATTTCTGTGCCCTGTTTTCTCCATTCTTGTTGGGGTAATCCAGCCTTGACACAGCATTGTGAAAGGAACTCTCTACTATTCCAGCCCCACTCTACAGGTACCTGTGGTAGAAGTAGCCCTCGTCTCCAGCCTTTTCCTATTATTAATCCGTCTCTTCCAACCACAATTTCATCAGGTAGTGTCTCAGGATCATCAACAGCCAGTTTCTCGGGGGGAGTCAATACACTGATCTCGATGGTTATTCCCTCCATCTCGTCAGCCTTGACTGGTGGAAACCGTGGGTCATTGAAGGCTGAGCTTTCAGCTGCCTCCATTATGGCATCAATTAGCGGCTTTGTTGGGTATGGTAGCCCGATGCAGCCTCGTAAACCATATGCGCCTCGTTTGTGCTCGTTGAGGGTGACGAATACACCGCATTTTTCCATAAGAACTGGGTCGGTTATAGGTACTGGTTTCCCTGATAGGCGCAGTTTGTGTTCAATCACCTGTCGAGCTAACTTTACCAGATATTCTCCCTGTTCATCAGTTAGTGTGAATAAGCGGCTTGCCTCCTTTTCTACAATCTGTTAGAAAATTTCTTTATAAATTGTTGGAACTCTTGAGGCGTTCCAGGGAGTCAAGTATCTGAACCCAGTGACTGCCCCGCCAATAAACCGCCTCACACTTCATGCAACGCCAAAACTCATCAAACGCGTTATACGATTCCTTAGGGACAACATCCTTTACACTAGTCTTCTTTACAGATTCTAAAAGTCCGTTACATCTTGGGCAACGAGTATTCTTCGGTTTTACTTCAAGATCATAGGCATTAGTTATCTCTTGGAGCTGCTTCATGGTTTCATCTGATTGGATAAGTAATGCTTGAGTACCGTTTTTTATTGACCTCTGAACCAGCTCAGAGTCTCGTGTGACCAGTATTCTATCGGTTTTCAATGCTTCAGCCCGCAGATCATCATCGTCTCGATCAGAATAGTATAGGGTATCATAGCCTAGAATACGTAACCATCGGGCAAGGCTTCCAAGCATACCATCAAGTAAGAAACTATGATTCACAGATAATAATTGTAGAATGAGTTAATGAGTCTAGAGATCGATACGGCATTCCTCGCAGAGGAACTTACCATCAACCTCACGAAGATCATTCGAGTAGACCTCACAGCTGTCACAGTAGCCTATTGTTGATGAACTAGTGGCTGGGCTGTTCTGCATTATCTCTTTTTGTTCACGCACGATATCAAGAACTGTTGGAACCAGTCTGATGATGTTTCTATCAGTGACTATTCCAACAAGTTCACCCTTGTATATGACGCCGAGTCTTCTGATGTTTTCTTTATCCATCATTCTCATGGCGTCCATAAGCTCAAGCTCAGGCTCAACCATCTTCAAAGGAGATGTCATCACCTTACCCGCAGTAATAGAGTTGGAGTCCACACCATCAGCAACAACGCGTGTAACAATATCTCGCTCGGTTACAATGCCTACTGGGTTTCCGTTCCCGTTTAATACAATGACTGCGCCTACGCGTTGTTCACGCATCTTTTTTGCTACATTAACTATGTCCTCGTTTTCAGTTACAGAGATCACTGGGCTGGACATTGCTTCTCTTACTTGCATCTTGGTCGTTAAGCCTAGGCTCAAGCAGTTTCACCTACTCTGAAGTTGTATGAGAGACTATAAAAAGCTCATGAAGTGAAGGGCACACACAATTATAGATCGGTTAGAACCTGATAGAGGTTCCCGCATTTATTGCAGCTGATTACAGTTGATCTATTTCTTGAGTCGTCATCAACCTGAATCCATGAGCCGCATTCCTTGCACTTCATTAGATAACCTGAGAGGTCATCTCCCTTTCCTGACTTGTACATCAGGGGTTGTACGTGGATCACATTTCCTAAAATGGGTCGTTTGATACCCAGTCTTGACGCCTTTAATCTTATAGCGTTCTCTGTTCGTTTTGGAAATCTTTCTACTATTTCTTCAAATGTTTTATTTGATGTGTATAAATCGCGTAGGAGTTTTACCTCTTCATCAGTCCATTCTTGTATCTTTACCATATGCGCAGTATCCCCTAGTTTAGGTGACAATATTGTAGCGGAGACACACACGATTACACAGAAATATTCTGTGCCGCTGTGTGGGCGCGATTCAGGCATACCCGAATACTTACTTGCACGCTGTAATACCAACCGAGGGCTAACGTGCAAGCATCGTGATTGTCTTCCACTACAGGCACTAATGGGCTGTGTTTGTTATAATATGATTCTGTTGCATGGAATTGTCATTCTAGGCGGGTTTTTTCAGTACCCTATATAGTGTTATTGAGGCATATGTGTTAAGAATGTCCCACATATCTGTGACAACCAGATTATTTAGTCGTAGAACACAAACTTGAGAAAACCAGTTAAAAAGCATTAACAAGAATCAATAAAACCAGACAAAAATGAGCAACAATCGAAAGGTTTAATGCAAATACTAATCTCCCATATCAGGAATCCCATGGACATTGAATATTATGAAAAACCAAAGCTAGACAAACCCAACATGATCGCTGCTTGGCCAGGCATGGGGTTCCTAGCAAAGATCAGCGCAGACTATCTAAGACGCCAGATAAAAGCAACAAAGTTCGCTGAGATTAGATACTTTCACAATGTTCTTGTCTACAACAATGGGGTAGCTGAGCTTGCGCCAATAAAGCACAAATTATACTATTCAGAGGAAAAGAACCTCGTCATCTGTGTAGGTGATGCACAGCCTTCTATCCCAGAGGAGTCACTGAGACTTGCCCAACAGATCGCAGACATAGCGGTTGAACTTGGCGTAACTAGGATCTTCACTATGGCAGCGTATCCTAACGACTTCTATGATGAACCCAGTGTTTACGGGGTATTCACAGACGAGGAGTATAGGGACGAGTTAACCAGCCTAGGTGTAAAGGTTCTTGAAGATGAAGGTGCGGTCAATGGCTTGAATGGAGTCATGATAGGGGTAGCTCAATCAAAGAATATCCCGGGCGTCTG
>CALGBN010000238.1 GCA_937877765.1 Candidatus Bathyarchaeota archaeon
TTCGGGGGTTTCCGCGTGGTACCCCTCTAGGTTTTCATTGTTGTCTATTGTTTCTGGTTTGGGTGGTGATTTAGAAGTGTTCGGCGTCATGATTAATTGTCGGTTTACCCTATTTTTATAGAATTTTGAGGCTACACATATTATGCATAGCATGTTATGCAGGAAATATGCTTGTTACATGAGACATGGAGCATTAGATTCCTGTAAATAAGAAAGGGAATATGCCCTATCTTGTCCATAACCCGAATAATATGACTTCTCCGTCATGGTATAGACGGTAATCAACCCACAAGTCAGCTACCTGCACAGATTCATCAACACCAACCAACGCAAACCTATAACTAGTAGCACCACTACTCGTTCTCCTAATCGGACCCGTCATACTAAGCGTATACCAACCAACATCATCCAGAACAATATCAATGGACTCCGTGCCTGTGACATTCCTCTGCCAAATTATGGGAGACTGCCACTGAACATAGGTAGTATTCGTTTCTTCATGAATGGTTTCCACCCTTACACCAGACTCATTCAATACAGCGTTTCCCTTCTGAAGAGTCAAAGGGAAAGGGAAATCGCCTTTCGGTAAAAGTTTACCTGACGAAATGTGCAGGGTAGCGTTTTCTATTGGAGAATAGAATATTGAGTAATGATCATAAGTGAATCGTTCAGGTAACTCTTTTGTCATATCGTGGCTGTAGCTAATGGTTGACCCTGAGACAACCTCTAAACCGTTTATGAATCTTGTATCTGGGCTGTCTTTTAGCAGATTATACAATGCTTCATAGGGTTTTATTTCCTTGTTGAGTTGTGTGATGATTTCAGTCTGGTTATCAACGGTTTTTTCGAGACTGTTTAATTTGATTATTGTGTATCCGAGTGAAGCAGCTAAAATCAGTAAGATAATGGATATTATATACGTAGTTGGTTTCTGATTCATCAATTATACCTGAAATAACCGTTTTTATATGATTTTCCAAGATTATTTTTATTCTCAAATGTCTTTGTTATACTGCGGGAAATTCAAACGCATTGTTACATGAGGTTTGCGAAATCGTTTTCCTTGTTTTAGGAAAAACATAGTTGATTAGGGTCTAAATTTGTGATGGATAAAGGCTCAAAGACCATAATCGCATTCGCCTATGCCATAGTTTTCTTAACCGTGTTCATACTTCCAAAACAGATACAATAGAGAAACCTATCAGATGTCATAGAAACAGGCATCAAAAGCCCAATATGAATCCTATCCAGAATACAATATCTAGCCGGTAAAACAGGGAATAAAACAACATGTAAAAACAAGACAAAAAGCAAAGTAATAAAACTAAATCTTGGGAACCGGGACAGAATCAAGTGCTTGACTAACTAGGTCCTCCACATTAATGCCCTCAGCACGAGCCGTACTACTGAGCTCAAGACGGTGAGTAAGCACACTCAAGGCCAGATGTTTAACATCATCAGGTAACACATGATCGCGACCCCGAACCATCGCCAAAGCCCGAGAGCCCTTCATCAACCATATACTGGCGCGGGTACTCGGACCCATCAACATACTAGGATTCCCACGGAGCCACAAAACCAA
>CALGBN010000239.1 GCA_937877765.1 Candidatus Bathyarchaeota archaeon
GTCAAAATGTCACATTTCTGACATATTTTACGTGCTTCTAACAAACAAACAGGTATTTGAAGGAAGTATAACCCTATGTCATAAATTTTTATATTACGCCTGAAATACAAAGATACGATGTCAAACAGACGGAGTTCAGTACAGGAAGCAGTCAGGGTCATCATCACACAGAACCCATACCTATACCGAGGACTCCGAATGCAAGTAATCAACTACAGCGCAGTCGCCCGATACATCCAAGACCAAGTACAAGACATGGCTGGAAACGACGTAGACCCAAACACTATAGTAACAGCCATCATGCGGTTCAGCCGAGAAGCAACAGAAGACGAACTAAGACAACCCGAAAGCGCGTTATCAGGAGCCCGATTTAATCTGGTAACAGACATCATTGATGTTACTATTCATACGAGTCCGCAGGAGCAGGTATCGATTCTTGAACAGCTCTATGATTTACAGAAAAAAGGAGCGAACATCAAGGTTCACCAGTACCAGAA
The DNA here is from genome assembly GCA_937877765.1 of Candidatus Bathyarchaeota archaeon. Taxonomy (GTDB): domain Archaea; phylum Thermoproteota; class Bathyarchaeia; order TCS64; family TCS64; genus RBG-16-57-9. The sequence continues at coordinate 498 of CALGBN010000239.1, forward strand.
TAGCCTCAAGATCATAACCACAAGCTATGAGATGCCGGGATTCATGCAGGACCTATGGCAGTATGATCCCTCGATAAAGGAAGGCTACGCTGAGCTAAACATACAGTTGGCTCAGGAAACCTCAAGATACGATAGAATAGCTATGCTTACAGACCTTCTCTTCAGGCATGGGGTACACTTGGTTGATGCATTCTTTAGCCAGACCGAGATAAGTCTCATCATAAACGAGGAAGACGCTTCAACAGCGTTTGAGGTTCTACGAAGTCAGAACCGCTAGCCTTGTTTTGGGAAGATGAATCTTAATCCATCATAGATACTGCTGTAGGGTACGTGTCCCTCATCAGGTAGGTATTTCATCTCCCATCTGAGTCCCTCTGGAGCATGTTCTGTCAGATAATCTGTGAACGCTGGCATTGTCTTGACTACTTGTTCAAAGTCATCCTTGCCGTAGATCATGTATAATCGGTTATCGTAGCGGTTTTCCTTGAAGCTCTGTTCAGCGAGTTCATGGATGAGTTCCTCGCACCACCCAATCATAGGGCTTGATGCGATTACTCCTTTGAACCGATCAGGTTTATTCAGCATAGCGTATAGGACAAACAACCCTGCGTTGCTTCCACCATAGATGTAGTTGATTCCGTTGGTTCTGTATTCCTTGTTGATGGCTGGTTGAAGTTCAGTTGTGATGAACTCAAGGAACTTGTCTGCTTTACCTGCTTCTGGGCGGTCAGGTAATTCAACGGGTATCATGTCCCTGTTTCTGATGGTGTTCTTTATGCCTACGACTATTAACTCTGGAACCATTTCCCAGACCCGCATGAAATAGAAAGTGAATAGATTCTTCTCATAAAATGGGGTATACTCCGCGTCCAATATGTAAAGCACAGGATAGGTCTTCTCTGAGCCCATATAGCTTTCAGGTAGCGAGATAATGCACTCACGATTCTCATCAAGTATCCTGCTCTCAACGGTAAATAGATCGCCTATATTGACCGAAACCATACAAAATAAGATACTCATCCATGTTTAATGGTTATTCATCAAATCAATATGTCTGAAATAGCCTTAAATGAATAGATCGTCTCCATAACATTGGTTCAATTTTACGGAAAACGGAGTATCGATGCGATATCTAGATTTATCGGGTACCTTATGGGTGTTTTCAGGAGTTGAAATTCGTTCTCTGATGCGAATAGATATATTATAATGCCGACAAGATTTTGGGCATGTATAACGGAAGGCCCAGAGATACCGGAGAACAAAATTTGTTAATAAAAAATATTCCTTTTTGCGGGGATTTCTATTTTGAGTGAGCGCTGGGAAAAGAAATTACCATTTTATTATGGTTGGGTAATTTTTGCTATCACTTTTCTAATTTACATGTTCATGTATGGTCTCAGGTATAGCATTGGCATCTTCTTTGAACCCATAAGAAACGACTTCGGTTGGACTAACGCTATGACCGCGAGCGGTGTAACCATATTCTTTTGGGTCTACGCGTTTACCGCTCCTCTTGTAGGGCAATTGGCACGTAAGATAGGTGTAAGAAAAACAGTACTCATGGGCGGACTCTTGCTTGGAGGCGGAGGCGTTATTCTTTCTCAAATCACAGCCCTCTGGCAACTCTACATCGCTTGGGGGCTAATCGCAGCCACAGGTAGCGCAGCATTATACGTTGTACCAACCATGGTGTTAAGCAAGTTCTTCCACAAGAAACGAGGAAGCACAGTAGGCTGGAGTAGCGTAGGTGTCTCCGCTGGGCAGGCGTTGATTATTCCATGGATCGCAAGCGTTATCCCGGTTTGGGGTTGGCGCCCAAGTATGTTATTCCTTGGTGTCATGGTTATCTGCACAACAAGTGTTCTTGGTTTTGTCTTCCTGAGGGAAGACCCCGAGGAGCTTGGTCTTTACCCAGATGGTGCTGATAAACCGCCTATGGACTCTGTTGAGAATCCGGTCTATGCTGACTGGGATATGAAGGCTGCTGTAGGTAGCTGGAGTTTTAGGTTGGTAGCGATTAGCTATTTCTTCTGTCTGGGTGGCGTCATCAGCATAATGACGTTCGTTGTGCCTCACATGATCAATATCGGAATCCCATCTGTACAGGCTAGTAGAGCTTTCGGTATTATTGGTATGATGAGTGCAGTAGGCAGTATATTGTTCGGGTTATTCTCGGATCGGTTTGGTCGCAAATGGACCATAGTAGCTACAACTGGTTTGCTTGCTATTGCTTTCGCTATTGCCACAGTTATCCCTGCGAATATTACCTTCCTTTATGCTTGGACTGTTCTCTATGGTTTGAGCTACGGTGGAGCCCCAGAGCAGTACGCTGCTATCATCACAGATTACTTTGGACGCCATGACAGCACCACCTTGTTCGGTTTTATCACACTTGCAGGTGGTATTGGTGGTGGCTTGTTCCCGTTGATAGGCGGATGGCTTGTCGACCAGACAGGCAACTATTATGCAACATTGTTGTTCTTGGCTGTGGGTATGGGGTTGGGATCTATAACCGCGTTTGTATCAAAAGACCCTAATCAAAATAACCAGAAGAAAGCAGTAGTCGTAAAACACGACTAGCTACTCTAATTCCCGTAGCATTTTCTCTAGTATATCAGGGTCAACCTTGTGCTTTTCGGCAACCTCGCGAACCTTACTGTAAGGTATCTCCGGTGCCTCGGTGAAAGGCTGGTTCGGTGTTCCCCTTATGTCCAGTCTTAGAACATCCCAACGCGCATAATGTCCAAGGGCATCTAGATACGCTTTAGTGTGGTGTCTGTCATCTTGATCAAGCTCCGCGTATAGTATCTTTTCCTCGTCAAACACTGGTTCCACTTGGTAGACGCCCGCTGGGTTGATGATGCTTGAGCCGCCTGAGGCGATGTTGAAGTCCTTGGTGTCGTCGGGCATCATATCATCTGGGATATACTGGCATGCTGAGAGCACAAAGCTCTGGGTCTCTATAGCGTATTCCTTGCTAGCGTACTCGATGTCGCAGAGATGGTAGTCGTCACCCGGCTTGAATCTTCTTTTCTTACCGGGGTGCCAGTCCATAACCCAGTATCCATCCCAGAGCGCACAGTGAATCTCCTCACCAAGATACGCATTAGCCGCTTTCAGCAGCGTCATATGGTGCTCATAACAGATTGATCCACCGATGGTGCCGATACTAGTATCAAATACCCTGATGTCCTCTCGTCCACCAAGTCCCCATACAGTACGCTCACCATGAGTAGGCATCAGTTTCCTGTGGCGTCCTAGGAGTTTTCCGTCTTTATCAATGAATGCGATGCTGTTGTATAGGGTATTGCTTCCCTTGATGTCGCTGAGCTCAGTGGCTCCAACTACTGCGATGGTCTCAGTAGAACTACAAGCATCACCCAGTACCTCTGTTTCTGGTCCGGGTATGCTTATGGCGTTCTTGATGTACTCTACTTGGTTCTCGCTCCACCTGCTTATGGGGTTGGTCCCCCTCCAGTACGGATAACCTGGGATATGGGTTTCACTGAAAACAACAAGCTCGGCTCCGCCACGCCCAGCCTCCTCTATCGCCTTGCACGTCTTGTCTACTGTTGCTTCTTTATCCATAAAGACGGGGCTGATCTGAGCTACAGCCACCTTCACCTTATCACGCATACTAATCAAAAATATAGGGACGCATCAAGCGTATAATATCTACTAGCCGTGCCTACAAGAAGCGCATCCTATACCACATGCGCCGCCACAGCTACTCCCTGAAACCATCTTGTTCTTATCAAACAGTGTTGTCCAGCAGTCTTGACATATCCATTTCTTGCCTTGTTCCTTGATGGTTGCCTCTCTTAGACTGATGTCTCCAGTGGTTCCACATTGTTCGCATTTTTGCATAAAGTCTCTTGTGAACAGCGACCTAAATACCATACCTCGAGAGGAGACCTTTTCCATTCAAAACATATTAAATTCCTATGTACGCCGAGTTGGTTGCCCTAGTCGCATCAATCACCACGGCGTTGAGTAGCGTCATGGCGACTAGAGGAATGCGAGACAGTAACCCTGACACCGCAAACCTTGTGTTAACAGGTATTCAGACTGTGGTATTATCCGTTTTACTAGTCTTTGATTTGCCTCGGTTGAATTATGGGGCTTTATTCTGGTATGCTTTGGCTGGGGTGTGTGGTAGTTTTTTTTGCTAGGCTTCTGACTATGATGAGTTACAAGCGTATTGGTGTCTCGGCTGGAAGCGCTCTCATTGGTACCAGTCCAGTGGTAACCACGATTCTAGCGGTTTTGTTTCTCGGAGAGCCTTTGTTGGTGGCTGTGGTCTTGGGGGCGTTCTGTGTTGTTGTTGGGATCGCTTTTATCAACCTTAAGGATGGGCAGCTTAGCCTAGACTGGAGCCTTGTTTATCTTCCGTTAGGTGCCTCTTTCCTCTACGCTTTATCAAATATTATCAGGAAGATGGGTACAAATCTTCAGCCACATGCTGTTCTAGGTGCACAGGTAAGTACCTTAGCTGGACTAGTGTCATGTGGGGTCTATCTTGCTGCGAAGGGTGGGTTCCGTGACTTGGAGATTAATCGAGGTAACGTGTGGTGGCTTGCAGGTGCAGGGGCTGTGAACGCTTTTGCTTGGATCACCGTTACTATGGCGATTAATCTAGGCAGGGTCTCAGTGGCGTCCTCAATCATCTATAGTTATCCCTTGTTTAGTCTCCTCTTGTCCCGTTTACTGCTTAGAGACGAATCCTACAACCACTACATGGTCATTGGCAGCTTGCTTATTGTGGTGGGGGTAGCGATAGTCTCCTTGTTTGGCTGATTCTTTTTAGCCCCCCGTTACAGAGTCATTATGTGAATCCTAGAAGCCCACGTTTTTTGATGCTCGCTGGGGTTTTATTGGTTTTTCTAGGGTTGATTCTATATCGACCGATCCAGTTTAACGCGGATTGGTCTATTGATGTAAAGGATTTGTTTCACTGGGCTGGTATTGTTGCTGTTGTAGTATTATTCATGACCTCTGTTCTGGCGGTTAAACGGTTTAGGGGAAATCTATCGGTTTCTTGGTTGAATATTCATTGTACTGGTAGCGTTGTTTCGGCTGCTCTTGCATTGGTGCATAGTCGGACAAGGGCTGCTGTAATTCTTCCTGTTCATTATCATAGTTATTTGACGCTGGCGTTGCTTGTTTTGCTTGCTTTCTCTGGTGCATTGATTAGGCTCTACCCGGGGAACGAGACGGTAAAGCGTTATTGGAGGTTCTATCATCTTCCCCTCTCCGTCAGTTTCTATGTGACGCTATTCTACCACGTGGTGGTAAAGTTGGGGGTAATCTAATGAAACGAGTACTTCTAGCGCTGATGTTTTTCCTCCTCTGGGCTCCAACTGTTTCAGCTCAGACAGATGAACCAGTCATCAGAATCTATGGAGCAATGGAGAACCCCATCAACATCACATACTCAGAGTTTCAGCAGCTACCCATGGTAAGCATCAACGCCAGCACCATTTGTGTAGGTTCTCCACCCGAGACTCCTGGTTTGAACAGCTATGTGGTGTATACTTACAACTGGACTGGTGTTAGGCTTAGTGATGTTCTAGCGCTTGTTGAGCCTACAGAGGATGCTGTGGATATCAAGTTCGGAGATAACACGTTGTATAGTAGTAGTATTCCAATTGCTGAGATTAGGGATGATATGATCTTGGCGATTTATGCTGATGGTGAGGTTTTGACATGTGAGCAGGGGTATCCCTTCAGAGTCGTGTTACCTTGTTACTGGGGCTACAAGTGGGTCAAATATGTGAGTTATATTGAGGTCACTGATTTTGATCATGAGGGCTACTGGGAGAGTCATGGGTACCCTGATGATGGTAGGATACCTGACTGTGTACCCGTAGCTGAGAATCCGGTTGTATTCACAAACACGAGTCTTGCGTTGATTGGTATTGGGATAGTTTTGATTTGTGCTTCCGTCTTCTCGGCTTCTAGGCGTTGATACCTGACTCTAGATTACCGTCTTTGATTGACGCCCAGACCATTCTCTTTGTTGTGAAACTATTCTCCACATATTGCGTTCTGACTCAAGGCGTTCTATTTCTTTTTTCAATTCTTTCTCACTCATTTAATCACTTTTCGTTAAAAAGACTTTCACAAAACTTTCACCATGATACATTGGTGAAATCCAACCATTATCTTTTTTCTCAATCATCTCTTAATCACCTACCTTTTTCTGCTTTTTTAGCAACCACATAGCAAAGTTCTCAAAGGTTGCATTTACAAATCCAT
>CALGBN010000240.1 GCA_937877765.1 Candidatus Bathyarchaeota archaeon
GATCTCGCTAGCCGTCACTAATCCCTTGACGAGTTCTTCTTCTCTTACAACGACCACGTCTTTGTTGTTTTTCGCCATTTTCTTTGATACTTCTGCTAGTGTTTCTTTTGGGGAGACGATGATTGGGTTCTTGTTCATAATCTCCTTGATTTGCATTTCTAGATTCATATAATCAAGATAGATTCTAAAGGACAGGTTAAAAATCTTAGTTGCTATGGTGTATTTTGCAGTGTTTCTGGTACCCATTTGTATAATATAGGCACTCGTAATAACATATCAACTGCTAATGGAACAGCGAAAATAAGCCAAGGCAGACTGCTATCATAGAGAAAACCCCCAAGTACAGGGGCTATTATTCGCATCATGGCACTGAAAGTGTTACTTAAACCCATCCAACGTCCACGCTGCTCAGCGGGCACTAACTCCATAAACAAAGTATTATAGGCGCTGGTGCTCAAAGCTGCTCCCCGTAAGAACCATGCGACTAGTAGCCAGTATGGATTCTGGGCTAATATTGCTATGATAAAGCTGAGCCAGAGTCCGGGGCGTATTGCTATGAAAGCGAATTTTCTGCCCCGTGTGTCTGCTAACCTGTTCATTGTAGTTGAGAATAGAAGATAGGCGATGGTCTCGCAAGTGGGCATTAATCCAAGAATATAGGCATCTGCTCCTTTGATCTCTTCTGCGTATAGGTATGCAAAGTTCTCTAGGATTGACCATACAAAAGCGCCTAATGCGCCCACAACTATCATTGTTTTGAGTTTATTTCCACCAGTTTCGAGGACCTCTTTAAAGTCTTGAACAAAGCCTGCGCTGCTTTTTTCTCGTGGCTGTGGTGCAACGTTATCTGTTTTCAAGTAAACGAAGCTATAAGCAATAATCAAACCAACGAACCTGATATAGTATAGGGGACGTATGCCCTCGACGGTCAGTCCACCCATATAGTTCACGATGTATGCCCCGACTACAGGGCTAGCAAGTCCCAACAAGTAGGCGATCTGCATCCTTAGCCCCATTCCTGTGGCTCTGTCCTCGTCTCTTAACCCATTTGTGATAATGACTTGTTGACTTCTGAACATCAAAGCCATGGTGATAGGGTTGATAGCCATAGCGATGAATATCCAACGCCAGTCATGGGCGAAAGCATAGAGCCCAATCATAACAATGTTTAGAAACATTCCAGCGCCGAGAACATACCTCAGATTATACTTGTCTGTGATGTACCCTACAGGCATGCTTATGAGCATGCTGATGAACGCACTGAAGCTACTGATCAATCCGATAAGTATGTTATCTGCGCCAAGCGCTTTGGTGTATATGCTGGTATATTGTCCTGTGAGGTTGTATAGAAAGTGGGCTCCCGCTGTTCTAACTATCATCATGCGGTAATTGTGGCTCTGTTTATCGAGGAAACCCCGTACACGCTTTACTATTTTCTTTTGTTCCAGCGGTTTCACCTAAATTATAGTGCAGTCTTCAACAGTATTCTATATAGAGTTTACCCGAATCAGAATGAGTTTTAAACAATCATTTCACAGAATTATTATGGTACGCGTAAAAGCAACTGTAATCAGCCAAGAAGGACACTGCGCAGCAGGACACAAAGTAGGAGACGAAATCATATTCGACTGGGACACCCATGAGATCGAAGGAAAATTATGCCTCCACGCACTATACTCTGCACTTCCCAAAATCTATGCACTCGCACATGGAGGACAAGTAGCCTACGCTACAGCTGAAGATGGCTCAAAAGTAGCGAGACATGCTTGCCCAGACGGCTATAATCCTTTGATTCTTGAACTAAGAGTCATTGAGTAATCCCGCTTCTTCTCTTGCATTATCCTTGATTAGGAACCAGAGAAGCAGAATATCAACCACCAGTAAGGCTAGGTTTACTAGCATTGGGGCATTGTACCCATATCGGTCATAGATTATTCCGCCAATAAATGGTCCAGGTAACGCTACTAATCCCCTGAATGTACTGTAACCACCTATAGATTTAGCTCGCTCAGATGGGTCTACGTTTTTTGCTACCCAAGCCTGTTCGGCTGGTGACCAGAGGGCTGCACTGAACCCCATGAGTACATTTGATGCTATTGCAACGAGATACGTTGGCTTGAGTATCAAAGCCACTATCAGTATACCTGAGATTATCTGGCTGGCTGTCAAGTAGACTCGGTAACCGTATCTGTCTACTCTGCTTCCTATGAGCATCTGTGATACAGCCATGGTTCCAGTCTGGAAGGCTGAGATAATCGCGATCTGTCCAGCCGTAAACCCAAAGGAATCAACAAGTAATCCGTTGATGAGTCTCCACCCTATGCTGAAAGCTAGTAAGTCAACACTCATGGCGATGTAGTAGCCCCAGAGGTATCTTTGGGGTCTGAAACTGTCCAGCATACTCGATAAGGCTTTTCCTACACCAAACTCACGTTTTGAGAGTGTATGTGTTTCCTCGATCTTCAGAGTCGTAACTATAAGTGATAATGTGCTTGCGGCTACAAACACTATGAAAACCATCCTATAGCCAATATTATCGGCTAACCAACCCGCTGAGATAGTGCCAATTAATCCACACGTCATGTAGACGCTGCCCAGTATCCCATAGAGCCAGCCTACCTGTCCTTCCTCAGCTGACTCAGCTATTATGCTTGTCCAGACAGGTATTATGCTGTACCCGAAACCAACTAGAATCATTCCCAACGTAGCGTATAGCCACGACTTAGAGAAGATGAAGAATACACCAGCACAGACCACTAAGAGGTCTCTCAAGATCAGAAATGGTTTTCTACCGTAGACATCGCTTGCTGCGCCAATTATTGGTTGGAATATTATCCGTGATAGCTCCATGAGGCTCTCTAGTGCGCCTATGTCTTTTACTGATAAACCGAGGCTAAGTGCGAAGGGTTGCCAAACAACGTATCTGATGTTATCGCGTAGTCCACGCAGAGCTGTCGCTAACCCAAGGTATAGAATCTGGGGACTGCGACGTATTCTCTGCAACATAGACATTCCTCATGGGTGCCGCTGTTAACGCGGGTCTCTCTTTTAACTGTAACTGAAAAAGAAGAGTTATTTCTTAACCCATGAGCCTTTCCGGGTCTCGACCCTCTGAGAGTCTATATTCATGTAGTAATATGGTATCTCTCTGTGTGTTGAGGCTCCACCTGTCTCACCCAGTGAATTGAACGCGATTACATTCATACTCGGCTTCTCAACTATCTCTTGGATCTCTTTCATGGACTCCTCACATGCCTCAGTTGGACTCATACCTGTCTTCATGTACACAACAACTGCTCTCGCGGAGCCGTTTCTTATAGCCAGTTCACCTGTGCCTGTACAGCAAGCAGCACCATACCGGTTATCACAGTAATTCCCTGCACCTATGATGGGACTGTCTCCTACTCTTCCCGGAAGCTTCAGATAGGTTCCACTTGTCGTTACTCCTGTGGCTATGTTCTGATTGATGTCAAATGCCATGACATCAACGGTTCCTCTCATATGAGGTTCCAGTCGTTCAAACCACTTATTTATATCATAATCCTGCTCATCCGCCCTAAGATATCCCTTATCCAAATCAAATTCGGGTCCCAGTTCGTGAAGCCGCTTCTCTTTAAACGCATTATAAAACTCCTCAGCATACGGTGTAAGAAGCTTCGTTTTCTCAAACCCCAAGTGTTCAGCGAACAACTCAGCACCATCCCCCACCAACAAGACATGAGGGCTTTCCTCCATCACCCTACGGGCAATAGAAATAACGTGAAGATAGTCCCTAACATGAGCTACCGCCCCGGCGTTCAATGTTCTTCCACACATAATCGAGGCGTCTAGAGTAACTTCTCCTGCTAGATTGGGTATCCCCCCAAGTCCAACTCCGTGGTCGTCTTGATTGGATTCAACTGCTTTGCATGTTTGCTCAACCGCGTCAAGCGCGTTTTTTCCTTCACTAAGAATCTTGATGCCTATTTCTAGGAAATTTTTCGCGCTATCTGAGCCCATAATAAATGGTTTTACCATAACAAACAATGAGTTTCTAGATATTTCACATTAATGCCAAGAGGTTATAAACTTTGAACACCGAAATACTGTGATCATTTATGGTTACTGAGCAAGACATAGCTGAGTTTGGAGACCTCTGGTCCCTAATGTACTGTGTAATGGCACGAGAAATGGTGGACAGCTTTGGTGAAGAAGGCAAGGAAGCACTAATCAGAGCAGTAAAAGCCTACGGCGCAGCAAGAGGAGAACGTCTAAGGAAACGCCACGAGGAACAAGGACTACCCATCAACATGAGAAGTCTATTCGACCACTACGACCTACCTGGTCACCCAGACAACCAGAAGGAACGGAAGAAATACACGGACAACTTCCTTGAAAGCTACACGTATCTATGCCCATATGAGAGAATCTGGAGAGCAAGAGACTGCAACGATGTTGGACTTGTCTATTGTCAATACTTCCATCATGCTTTCTGGCAGACATATCGCCCTGATATCGATGTACAGATACCTGAGATATTGACAAAGGATGATCCCCACTGTTTGTTCTTGGTATCCCAACCAAAGGATGAGTGATACATCCACTTTCTTTTATACTCAAGAAACAGAATTCTAGTAGATTACCTTGTCAAAGGAAGAGAAACTCAAAGAAGTAGTAGATCGATTGCAGCGGTTAGCAGATAAGCAGAAGAACATCGATGAACGCATGAAGCGCGTTGAGAAGTATCTGAAAGATCAACCTGAAGAGTGAAGCGGATAATATTCTTATCTCCCAGATGATTCTAAGTGGCTATGAGGCTAGAGCCCGAGGAGCGGAGACGCATATACGAGTATATGAGGCGAAATGGGTACTCGCGTCTCACCATCAAGATACTCATGAGCTATAATCCAGATGGAATGGACCGTCTCACAGTTATCCTCGGTAAAGGCACAGACTACGATTACAGGCTTCTAGATGAACCAGATTTCAGGGAAAAAGAAATTCAACGATTCTTAGAGCTAACAAAATCTGGTTAGAGGCTCGCAACAGCCATTATCTTGCTTCTTATCTCGACTGCTCTTGTTTCAAATATGCGTCCAAACTCAGTTGCTTCTGGTCTACTGACTGGTTTTCCATCGTTTGCTTTGTATTCTAGCCATGCGTTGTATGTACGGGTGTATATTCTTCCGAACATAGCGCTTGGGACACTTTCTATCAGCCCACGGGTCTTAAAATTCATGAATATACGATAGTTGCTCTCCAGTTTGTCATCGCTTAATTCATCGTCTATAACCTTCTCAAGTATTCCACGTAGGGCTGGTTCCAAGTTAACTCACACAATACACAATCTACGGGTTTAAAACCGTTATTTTTCTACGGGGAAACCATTTAACGACCCAAGGTATCTCTGTGGTTGTCAACCTTGCCAAAGATGAAGCCAGTCGTTGAATCACAGGGCGTCAAGCTCTATTGCCCAGCGGATGGTAGGTTTGCCTTCTTTAACAGCTGTCTCTTATACACATCTGACGCTGCCGACGAATTAGACGGTGTAG